>NZ_JBWKXQ010000001.1:0-220498 GCF_059423125.1 Variovorax sp. GW531-E2
GATGGCACCAGCCTCGCGTTCACCTATGCGGCTGATGGTCGCGTCGCCACAGTCAAGGATGGCCTGGGTCAGGTGACCGGCTACGTCTATGACACGGCGAACCGCACCACCACCGTCACGGATCCCTTGGGGCTTACCACGGTCTACACCTACGACGCCGTCGGTCAGCTGATCCAGATCAAGGCCCCGCCCGTTGCGGGGGTCTCGCAGATCACGCTGTTCGCCTATGACGCCAATGGCAACGTGATCCGGGTCATTGATCCGCAGAATCTCGCGGTCGAGATGACATATGACGCCAACGGCAACCAACTCTCGCAACGTGATGCCGCCGGCAATACCGTCACTCGCACCTTCGATGCGCGCAATCAGCTGCTGACCGAGACTGTCTACCTTGCTCCCGACCCAGATGGTGCAGGCGCCGGTGCACCTTCGCAACCGCTGACCACCCGCTATGTTTACGACGCAGCGGGCAAGAACCAGTTGCGATTCGTCATCTCGCCCGAGGGTCGGGTCCTGGAGCATCGCTACGACAGCTATGGTCAGCGGATCAGCAGTCTGGAGTACGCGGCGGGCAAGTACGACGTCACGGCCTTGGCCGTCACTGCAGTTCCTACTGAGGGCCAAGTGACAACGTGGGCTGGCGCCGGCACCCAGGATCGCACCCAGGCCAGCCGTACTGACACCATCTACGACGCGCGTGGTCAGGTCCAGAAGGTCACCGTTTTCAGTCGCGTCGATGCCAGCGGCAATGGCGTCGCCGATGGCAGCCAGTCCGTCACCCAGTACGTCTACGACCGCGCCGGCCTTCTGTTGAGCACCATCAGTGCTACCGGCGGCACCACCACCTTCACTTACGACGGCAAGGGGCGGCAGCTCTCAGCGCAGGACGCACTGAACCAGACCACGCTCACCAGCTACGACGACGCCAACAACAAGACAGTCGTCACTCTTGCCAATGGCCTGATCACGACCAGCGCTTACGACAAGAACGCCCGTCTCGTGAGCGTCACACAAGGTAGCGCCCTTGTTGCCAACCTCGGCACCATCACCTATTCCTACGACAAGAACAATCGGCTCTATCAACAGACCGATCAACAGACCAGTCCCACGGGAGTGCGCAGCGGTCGCCTCTACGACGAGGCTGGCCGGTTGGTCGGCGAGATCACCAGCACTGCTCGCCTGACCGAGTACGTCTACGACAAGAACAACCAGCTGACACAGAAGATCGTCTACGCGATCCCGGTTAATGCGACGGTGCTGGCAGCCTATTTCGCCGACCCCAACGCCGCCCCCGTCAATCGTCTCGCGGCACTGCGTCCGGCCAAGGATCTGGCCGATCAAAAATCCTGGCGCATCTATGACAGCGCAGGACGTCTCGTGCGCACTGTTGACGGGGCGGGAGCCGTCGTCGACATGCGCTACGACGGCGCCTCGCGCCTCGTTGGCACCACCTCATACAAGAATCCTCTGGGTGCCGCATTGGCCAATCTGTCGGCTGCACCGACATTGGTCGAAACGGCGCCGACCGTCGATCCTGCAGGCGACCGTGTCACCCGTCGCTTCTACGACAACGACGGTCTCCTCCTAGGCATCCTCGACGCCGAGGGCTACCTGACCGAGTCGCGCTATGACGCCCAGGGGCGCCTTGTCACACAGGTCGCCTACGCGAACCCCACCGATGCCACCAAGCGCGCTGCTGGTACGCTGGCTCAACTCATTCCCCAACTCAATCCATCGCAGGACCAGACCTCGCGCTGGCTGTACGACGCGCAAGATCGAATCGTCGGTCAAGTCGATGCCGAAGGTTTTCTGACCGAAAGCGTGTACGACGCCAACGGGAACATCGCCACCTTCAAGCGCTACGCAACCGCACTCAGTTCCACTGTTCTTGGCCAGATCACGACCGCTACCACGGTGGCGAGCCTGCGGGATGCAGCCGGCGCCAACACCGCCGATCGCTCCACGGTCTCGGTCTACGACAAGCTCAACCGGGTTACGCAGCGTACCAACTTCGAGGGTACGGTCACTCAGTACGTCTACGACAAGGTCGGCAATGTCGTGGCCACCACCAGCGCAGTGGGTACCACTGACGCACGGATCGTCAATGCTCGCTACGACATTCAAGGGCGGCTGGTGGGCGAGCTCACCGGCGTCGGTAGCGCGCTGCTTGTGGCAGGGCAGACGCAAGCCCAAATCGATACCATCTGGACGCAGTATGGCGTCACGCACGCCTACGATGCCGCAGGCCGGCGAATCAGCACCACCGACGGCTATGGCTACAAGACCCTGTTTTTCTATGATGCAGGCGGGCGGCTGACTCACACGATCAACGCATTGGGCGAGGTCACGGAACGGCAATACGACTCACTCGGCCAGTTGGGTGCGACCGTCCATTACGGCACGCGGATTGCGAGTCTCACCGGCCTGACGGGTGGCCTGGTCAGCACTGCGCTTACAACGGCCGTCAACGCCATCAAGAACCCTGCGCTCGACAGCAAGCAAAGCTTCACCTATACCGCGAGAGGCGAGCTGAGCACCTCGAAGGACGCTCTGGGCAACACCACGGCGTCGGCCTACAACGCCTTCGGCGAGTTGACGGGGCGTACGCAAGATCTGGGCGGCGGGGCCCAGCGCGTGCAGACCATGGCGGTGGATCGGCGCGGTCTGGTGACTGGGACGGTGACCGACGCCGTGGGCGTGAATGCGATCACCAGTGCGGTCTACGATGCCTTCGGGCGTTTGACGCGCACCACAGATGCGAACCTGAATCTCCAGCAGCAGAGCTTCGACCGTCTCGGGCGGGTCGTTACCACCACCGATGCGCTCAACGCGGTGCGCTCGACCAGCTACGACGCCTTCGACCGCGTGCTGACCCAAACCGATGCATTGCTGCGCGTCACCAGCTACGTGTACGACAACACGCTGCGCACGGTCACGGTCAAGACACCCGAGAACATCAGTGTCAAGACTGCCTACACTCGGCAGGGACAAAAGCTCAGTGTCGTAGATGGCAATGGCGTGACCACCAGCTTTGCCTACGACAAGAATGGCAACCTGCTGAGCACCACCAACGCGCTCGCCGCGACCACCAACACCTACGACCGCACCAATCGCCTTTTCCAGGCCACGGATGCCAAAGGCACCATCGTCGAGCTGACGTATGACGCAGCCAATCGACTCCTGACCCGCACTGTCGACAAGACAGGACTGAATCTGGTCACAACCTACACGTACGACGCCAAGGGTCAGCAGCTCAGCGTGACCGATCCCAACGGCACAGTCACCAAGATCAGCTATGACCTCAAGGGCCAAGTCACCCGAAAGGAGGTGGATCCAACCGGCCTGAAGCTCGTCACTCAGTACGCCTATGACGGCGAGGGGAACACCCTGGCGGTGATCGACCCCAACGGTACGACCACTCAATACATCTATGACAAGTTGGGCCGGCGTACCCAGGAGCGAGTCGATCCCGCTGGGCTGAACATTATCCGCAGCTATGTCTACGACAAGGGTGGCAATGTCATAAGTAGCACCGATGCAAACAATCAGATCACGCGTTACGTCTACAACGCCGAGGATCGGCTCGTCTACACGCTGGATCCGGCCGCAGGTCTGCAGCGCATCTTTTACGACACTGAGGGCCGCGTCACTCAGACCGTCCGCTACGCAACCCCCATCAGCCTGACGGGGTTGCCGGCAGCGCCGACGGCGCTGACTCTTGACCAACTCAACGCCAAGGTTCCGGCTGCCGCCCCAGGCGACAGCATCGAGCACCGTGTGCTCGACAAGGATGGCCGCCTGGTGGCTTCCGTCAATGGCCTGGGCGAGGTGGTCAAGTTCGTCTACGACTCCAACGGCAACGTGATCGAGCGTCGTGCATTCGCGACTCCGATCGTCCTGACCAGTTGGATAGTAGGTACTGTGCCTGCCCCTACAGCCGTTGATACGCGTGACTTGCGTTTGCGCACTGTGTATGACGGTCTCAATCGTGCGATCTACACCATCGATGGTGTCGGGGCGGTTGTTCGCAACGTCTACGACGCGAACGGGAATGTGGTCGAACGTATCGCCTATGCCGCCACTGTACCGGTGGCCACCGCGGCCACGACCACATCGCTGTCAGCCGCCGTTGCGTTGGTGGTCAATTCCGCGCGCGATCAGCGTGAAGTGCGTGTGTATGACCGCGCCAACCGATTGACCTCCAGCACGGATGGCGTCGGCACCGTCACCCAGCGTGCCTACGACAAGAATGGGAATCTCACGAACCTGACTTATGTGCGAGGAGGAGCGAACCTGCTCACGCAGAGCGAGTTCGGTAGCGGTGTGGGCGACGCACCGGTCAGAAGTGGTGTCGTGACGGCATCCTCCATGGCGGGTTTTGCAGGGGCGATCAGGCTCGGTGCCGACCCCGTTGGCACCTATGCCTACAAGACCCTGGCCACCACGGCTGGCGTAACCTACACGCTGTCCGTGATCGTGGAAATGGAAGACGGTCAACCGCCGGCCTTCGGCAGCGGGACCGTCTCCGATGCTACGAACTCATTCGCACTGGTGATGTTCGCGAATGGAGTCAGCCCATCCACGTATGTCGTGCAGAACCTCGGTGGTGGCCGATATCGCGTGTCGGCCACGGGCGTAGCACCCGCTTCGGCAGGGCTGAATTTCGGCATCGTCAAGTACCCGGGGAACGACGCGCGCGGCTTCCGAACCACCGGCTACCAGCTCGAACAAGCAAGTGTCGCAGGAAGCGTTACGCCGACCACGACTGCAGCTGTTGGCGCGTTCAGCCAGGTCACCCGCTATGCCTACGACACCGCCGGCCGTCTCGTCTACACCGTCGGGCCGCAGGGACAGGTGGAAAAGAACACCTTCGATGCCAACGGCCGCGTCACCCTGGTTACCCGCTACGCCAAGGCGATCAATACCTCTGGCCTGGCGGCTGCGCCGACGGTCGCGCAGCTGAATGCGTTGACGCAAGCGAACACCAATCTATTCACTCAGAGCGAGTTTGCCAACGGCCTGAGCGATGTTCAAGCCAAGGGCGGTCCTGTATCCGTGGCGACAATGACTGGATTCGCCGGTGCGATGCGGATTGGCGCCGACCCCAGCGTCCCGTACACCTATGTCTACAAGATGCTGGCGACCCGCCCGGGAACGACCTACACGTTGTCGGTGGTCGTGGAAATGGAGGATGGTCAGCCGCCGTCCTTTGTGAATGCATCTGCCTCGAGTGCCGCGAATTCGTTTGGACTTGCGCTGTTCAACGGCGCGACCAATCCAACGACGTATGTCGTGCAAAACCTAGGCAATGGGCGCTACCGTGTCTCCGTCACGGGTGTGGCGCCTGCTTCGCCGCCTCTTGGCTTTGGCGCGATCAAATATGCAGGGAACGACGCTCGCGCTTTTCGTGTTTCCGGCTATCAGCTCGAGGAGACGGCTGCCGCAGGCACCTATGTGTCGACCACCACAGCCGCGACCAACGCGAAAGACGAGCAGCAGCACAGCGTCTACGACAAGGCAGGACGACTGGTCGCTTCCGTCGACGCACTCGGTAGCGTCATCAAGTACACGCGTGATGCGAACGGCAACGTCACGGAGAAACGCGCGCACTACAACGCCGTTGTCATGACGAACTGGGTGCCAGGCTCGGTGCCTGCGCCCACCAACGACGATGCACGTGACCAGCGCACCCGCACCTTTGTCGATGCAGCGGGGCGCGAGCAGCTCAGTGTGGATGCGCTGGGCAATGTGCAGCAGAATCAGTACGACGCGAACGGCCGTCTGACGCGCGTGACGCGCTACCCCAAGCCGGTGCCTGCTGCCACTGCCAATACCTATCAGGCATTGCTCGACGCTGCCGGTGTGCAGGCCAGTGCTGCAGGCTTGCCCGCGCAGGTCACAGTCATGGTCTACGACGCTGCTGGGCGGCGAGTCAGCCAGACCTCGGCATTTGGTCGGCCGGAGGCTGCAACCACCGTTTCCGTGTATGACGGGCTGGGCCAGCTCACCAAGACGGTGGAAGCACGTGGCGTCGAACTCTCGCAGTCCGACACGACCTGGGCGCTGGTGCAACGCCAGCAACTGGGCATAGTCAACGCCGCGGGGGGCGGGCTGCTTCAGACCAGTCTCACGCCAGCGCAGCGGGATGCACTGGCGGCGCGATACACGACCACCTATGCGTACGACGCGGCAGGCCGAAGGATCAGCACCACGGATGCGCTGGGGGGGGTGACTCAGTCAAGCTACGACGCCAATGGCAACGTGGTCAAGATCACCGATCCGCGCAGAAACGCGGCCTTCTACTATTTCGATGCAGCCGGGCGCGTCACATTGAGCGTCGACCCGGAAGGCTATGCAACCGCAACGACCTACGACACACTCGGGAAGACATTGGGTGTCAAGCGGTACTTCAACCGTGTCACCGGTACCTACACCACCACTCAGGCGCCAGCTCAGCCAGTCGCGAACGCGAGCGATGCGCTCACCCAGTTTTCATACGACGTCTCGGGGCGGCTGTTGCGCACCACCGACGCCGAGAACAACTTCGAGAGCTACACATACAACGCGCTGGGCCAACGCGAGACGCTGACCAACAAGCGTGGCGGGGTTACCACCTACGCCTACGACCGACTCGGGCGCATCGTCAGCGAGACCTTGCCGATCACGAGCAAGAACGCGGCAGGTCAGGCAGTGGCGGTGGTCAATCAGTCCACCTACGACGCCTTCGGCAACAAGTTGACCACCACCGAGGCAGCGGGGCTTCCCGAGCAGCGCGTAACCACGTACACCTACGATGGCCTGAACCGTCAGCTGACGGTGCGTCAGGCGTCGGTGGGCCTGTACACCGCAGCCGGTGGCTGGACCACCGGCGCTCCCACACGCACCAACACCTACGATGCGAACGGCAATCTGATCGTCACGCTGGACCCGAATGGCGGGCGTACACGCAGCTGGTTCGATGCCAATAACCGCAAGACCGCAGAGGTCAGCGCTACGGGCACGCTGAGCACCTGGGAGTACGACGCGGCGGGCAACGTGTTGGCGCTGCGCGTGTATGGCGATCGGGTGGCACTTCCCGCAGGCGACGCTTCGCCGGTGCCGGTGGATGCGAACAACCTGCGCAAGACAACCTATCGGGTGGACGCCAACAACCGTGTCGTCAGTAGCACGGTCTCCAACCTGTACTTCGGCTTGCGCAACGAGCAGACCGGCCAGTACGAAATCGGCTACGGCGACATGGTGCAAGAGAGCATCTATGACGCCAACGGCCAGGCGGTGCGCCAGAAGAACGGTGCAGGTGCATTGATTTACACCTGGTACGACAAGCTCGGCCAAAAAGTGCTCGAAATCGATCAACTTGGCTACGCGGTGCGCTGGGAGCGTGATACCAATGGAGCTGTGTTGCGCGAAACGCGGTTCTTCAAGCCGATGCTTCCAAATGATCTGGCGTTGCTGGGCGAGAGCAATCTGATAGACGCAGTACTGGCGAAAATCCCTGATCAGGGTGCAACCGCCAACCGGGTCACCCAGTACACCTACGATCGCAACGGCCGCGTGCTGACCGAGTCGCGTCTCAATGTGGTCTACGGCAGCGTCAACACCAGCGGCACGCTTACCGAAGGCACAGCTACGGCGACCAAGCGCTACGGCTATGACGCAATGGGCAATCAGTCATCCACCACGGATGCCCTGAACCAGCGAACCGATCTTGCATATGACGTGTTGGGGCGACTGCTGAAGGAGCAAAAGCCAACGGCCGCCAACGAAGCCGGAGCACAGGTTCGTCAGACGACGGAATACGAGTACGACGGGCTGGACAACATTCGGCGAGAAATTCGGCGAGGCACGGATGCCGCCGTGGAAACCGATGACCAGATCGTGCGCTATGGCTACGACGCGACAGGCGTTCGCACGTCGATGATCACAGCCAAGGGCGAGACGTTCACCTACGGGCGCGATGCCAATGGCAACACGACGGCTCAAATGGTTGATCGAGCGGATGCGGACGGAGCTGTGACGCGGGAAATCGTCAGCATGGCCTTCGATGCGGACAATCGAGAGATCAGCCGCTTCACTGGTGCGCGTGACGCCGCCAATGCACCGGTCTACGACATCGCCAAGACGATCACCACCACCTACAACGCCTATGGGCAGGTGTCCGGTCGCCGAACTGGCGCCGGCAATTCCGCAGGGGCGGCACAGGAATACTTCGACTACGACGGTGCCGGCCGCCTGTGGCGCACCAACTCGCAAGACGGGATCAACAAGGCCTGGTTCTACGATCTCGCCGGTAATGCCACGCTGTTAATGCAGTCGCAGACGCTGGATCTGCGCTCCATGACGATGAGCACGCTCGTGGGCCGGACCGACATCCTTCAGACGATCACTGCCTATGACAAGCGCAACCAGGCGATCAGCGTCACTCAGCCGAAGGTGACGGCTTCCCGGCCGAACCTGGTGATGGTGGCGACGCCGCTCAGCGTGGACTCTGGGCAGTTCGGTGGGTTGAACCTCACGGTGGGGTCGTCGCTCGGGACGAATTACACATCTTCCGTTGCGTCACCCGCGTGGCAAGGAAGTGTTGCCAGAGCTGCGCAACTGGGAAGCATTCCTCTGGTTTCCGGCGGAACTGGTCGATACATCGACGGGGAACTGTATTACGAACTTTCGCCGATGGCTTTCGGTTCTGCCGCGTTGGCAGAAAGCTATGAAGCGCTGTATGGCTACATACCGACTTGGAAGATCACGGTCCAAGGTCCAAATGGGGCGGCTCCTGTCGTTCGGTACGCAGAAGGCGGCGGTGCGTGGCCGAAGTGGCTCTACGACGCCGGCATGTATCGCCAAACGGACCTAGTCAACACGAGTGTTACTGTTTCTGCCATGACTGCTAGCGGCAGGGAGGTGGTGGTGGGGTTCACGTCGGCACAGTTGCTGTTGTCCTATGGGCTTGTTCCGAACTATCCAACTGGCAACTTCCTGCGACTGACGGATGGCGGTATTCCCAGCGACGCCTCCGTTCAACTGTTCCATCGTCCCCTAGGATCGAACGGGACGTACCAGCAATCGCTCGGAGTGTTCAAGGCGGGCGAGGGCGGCTCCAGCCTGAATGGCGTGTCGGTCGACGGTTGGCTCATGACCCGACTCGACGGCTGGGGGGCCACCGATTTGCTGCTCGTGGTGACGCGCAACGACGGCGTTGTTCTTCGTCGTGACACCGTTCATTGGTCGCCTCCCAATGGCGTGGGTTCGTGGGTCGCTGCGCCCAAGCCCGCTTTCACCTCGGACGGGGTTGGCCATTTCACGGGTCTCCAGATGTCGGACGGCCGGTGGCCAGACTACATCCGGGTCAGCCAGCGGCCGTGGGGAAGCACCGGGGCCTATGCCGTGACCACGCATGGGATGGCAGGCCCAGGCCGCACCGATGTGGGGTTTGCTGGAGGGGCGCGCGATGTGCTGATCGAAATGTTCAAGGGCGGCGTCGTGGCCGACACGTTGCGCGGGCAGGTCGATATCGGGGTTTCTGTTTACGACATGCAGTTCGTGCGTGAATTGCCTTCCACTGTGACGTTCCAGGGCATTCCGACTACCGCGACAACGCTGACTATCGACTATGTGCCCGTGGGGCCTGGCAAGCCGGCAGGCTCGGTCACGCTCACTCGTCCGGCCGGATCGTCGACGTTCGTGTGGGATACGCGCAGCGACGGGTTGATCCCGAATTTCCTCAACCTCTATAGCTACAACATCAAGTTTGTTGCCAGAGATGCGGATGGTTTCAAGGTAACTGATGCTTCCGGCTCGATCACGGTCGGCGCAGTTGCTCAAGGAACGAGTGCGTCGCTAACCGGAAGTTCCAAGCCACAGGTTTTGACTTTCGATCCAGGAATTGCGAGTGGTCAAACCCTGAAACTTCGGTATCGTGAGAAGGGGGCAGCCGCTCAGGCTGTGCCGGTCTATGGGCCTCCGGTAGTGCTCGGCAAGAACCCAGATGGAACGGCTATCTTTGGAAAAGGTTATTCAGCGCCAATAGTTGGAACCGATATTTACGGAAAGCCAATCTATGGAGTCGCGACCGCAAGCTCCTATCAAGTTTCTGAAACAGTAAAAAAAACCATTAGAGTAGATGAACTCAATCTTTATCCCGGCGCAGAAAAGCTGAAAATTGGCGAAGGTCCTGCAATATATAAGGCGGTGCTGACAGGAACCGTAAATGGTGTTACGGCTGGGACGATTGAATATCACACCAGTCTTGAATCGCTACAGAAGTTTGTCCTGCGCCTAGGTGCGGGGGCGGCCATTAATCCTAATTCAATCCCGGTTGGTAGCTACACCATCGCCTATGCAAACATGGTTGCTGGCTTTGTTTACGCGGATTTTCCTGAGAAGGGGAATATTGTTTCAATTTACGGGAGAGATGAGCTGGGTAGATTTCTTTATACCGCCAACGTCATCGAAACTCGTTGGGAGGCCGCGCCTCCTGATCCCGCAGAATTTGTGGTCGGTCAGAAAACATTGGATTTTCTTGAGGTCGCAGCAACTCGCACTACCAGTGGTAGTTTCAAATGGGATGCGACCAGTGCTGGTTTGAAGCAAGACAAGGAATACGAATACCTTTACGACGTCTACAACGCCGCCGGCGTTATTGTTGGGAATGGAGAGGGATACTTCCGCCCTGACAACACAGGCACCAACGATGCCTCCAACGTGCGTATCCAGTGGGTCATTCCGAATCTGCCGGGTGGCCCCAGCGTGCCGGGTGAACCGTCGGATATTTCTGGCACGTGGCAGATTCAACGTCGCCAGACCTACGACGCCTTTGGTCAGATCGACTCCGAAACGGATGGCAGAACCAACATCACATCGTTGGTCTACAACGCGCTGGGCCAACTCATCGACAAGCGGGGGCCCGCCACGAGCATCACCTTGGCCAACGGTCAGAAACAGACCGTCACCCCCACGGAGCACTACAGCTACAACCTCAACGGTCAGCTCGTTGGAAAACGTGATGCCAACGGCAACCAGAGCACTCTGGAAATCAACGCGGCAGGGCAGGCGGTGTCTGAATGGCACCCGGGCGCAGCAGGTGGTGCTGTGGCGGTCCGCAAGGCCTACGACGTCTTCGGCAATCTGCGCACTGTGACTGACGAGATCGGTCGGATCACCAACAACAGTTACGACCTGAACAACCGACTCGTTCGTGTCGATCGCCCGGTCAATGCAGATGGCAGCCGGGCATTCGATGTCTATCAGTACGACGCGCTCGGACAGCGCATCGCACACCAGAATGCACTGGGCTTCCGAGAACGCACGTACTACGACAGCCTGGGGCGCGTGGTGCGGTACATCTCCGCGGAAGGGCGTGCCGTCAACTATGCCTACACCTATGACAAGACCATCGGCTCTGCGGGTGGGGTGAACACCGGCGGCTGGGTCTACACCACCACTGACGCGACCGGACGCGTGCAGACGCTCAAGAACGACGTGTTCGGCCGCACCATGTGGAAGCAGGACCTTGGTGGTCACCAGTTCACCTACAGCTACAACTGGTCGGGCCTCATCGCCACCCAGATCGGCACTTCTGGCCAGAACATCACCTACAGCTATTACGCCAATGGCTATCTGCGCCAGGTGATCGACCTGGGCACGTCTACCGAAAGCCTCTTCGAGTACGACAGCAACGGCAACCGCACCTTCGAGGGCCACAAATCCACCGCAGGCACCGCAGCGATGGTGTTCCAGCAGTCCAATGTGACTTATGACGCCTTCAACCGCGTCAGCAAGATCCAGGACGACCGCTACACGATCGAGTATGAATACGACGCTAATGGCAATCGTCGGCGTGTGCACAGCGTCTACTACGACGGCGTCAGTGGTGTGCGGGCCACACAAGACTATTGGTACCAGTACGACGGCATGAACCGTTTCACGGTGACCATGGGGCAGTTGGTCAACGGACAAATCGTGCGTGGCACATCCGGTGACGGCGTGACGATCGAGTACGACAACGCGGGGCAGCGCAAGGCCGCAACCTACGCCAGCGATGGTCATCGCGAAGACTACGCCTACAACGGGACGGGCAACCTCACGACCATGAACCTCAATGGCGTGCTTCGTTCCCGCCGCACCAACGACCTTGCAGGGCGGGTGACCCTGTACGAGGAATGGAACGAGAACCAAACGCTGCACCAGAGCCAGAAAAGGACGTGGGACAAGGACAATCTGCTCACCCGTGAAGACGACAGCACCAGCCTTGGGTACACCACCTATGCCCGGCTGCAGGACGGCACCCTTTCCGAAACCATGACGTGGTCCACGGATGGTGCGACCTTGACTGCCGTCAAGACGATGTATGCCTATGAATGGTGGGATGCCGCCAAGCAGACGGAAATCACCATGCAAGTCGCAAATTCGGGCGGCGCGCAGTGGAAACCGGGGTACTCGCGCTTTGCCTATGACGTGAATGGGCACGTCAAGGCCGCGAATGACCCCTACGGCACTCGTACCTTCACTTACTGGACGAACGCTGAGGGGCAGGTGCTGCAGCGCGATGAGTACATGGGGGGGGCTTTCTTTCCCACCGGGCTGGGCATCGGTGCGCAAAAGAATCGCACGCATCGCTACTTCTATTTCGACAGCAAGCGCGTCGGCAATGTCGGTAACGACGGGACGGAGCGCGAGGACTATGCGCAGCAACTTGCCCGTGAGAAGGATTCGTCTCAAGGCGTCGATGCCAAGTACCGCAAGTTCACGCCCACGAACTCCGCGGACTTCGACGAAAACTACCAGCCTATCAACGCAGGCTATCCCACGGCGGCACCCGGCAGCTATACGGTGCGCCCAGGCGACACGCTTGAAGGCATTGCGCGCGCCATGTGGGGCGACGCGATGCTGTGGTACCTGATCGCCGATGCCAATGGCATTGACGGCCAGCCCTCGGCGCCGCTCGTAGCGAATACGGTTCTGACCATTCCGAACCGGGTGACGAACGTGCACAACACGAGCGACACCTTCAGGCCCTATGACGCCGGCAAGGCAATGGGGGATACGAGTCCGACGCTGCCGAATCCCTTGCCACCACCGGGAAAGGGTGGAGGAGGGTGCGGCGGGCTGGGCAAGATCATCGTGATCGTGGTGGCGGTAGTCGCTACGGTATTTACTGCCGGTGTGGCATCGATCGCTTTGGGGGCGGCGCAGGGTGGCATTGGTGCGGCCTTGAGTAGTGCGGGACTGGGTGGCATCATGACTGCAGGCGGAGCCGCGCTGGCGGGTGGCTCGCTTGGGGCTGCTGCCATTGGCGGGGCTGCAGGCTCCATCGTTAGTCAAGGTGTAGGAATGGCGCTGGGCGTCCAGGACTCCTTTAGTTGGAAAGGTGTGGCTCTGGGGGCACTTGGAGCCGGTGTAGCAGCGGGCGTAGGCGGTGTGCTCAATGTACCCGGTGGACTCCTCTCGGGAACCGGAGAGTGGGCTACGGCCGGGCGTATGGCCGTGGGCAACATCGCGAGCCAGGGGCTCGGTATTGCGACCGGGTTGCAAAAGAGTTTCGATTGGAGAGGTGTGGCCGCCAGTGCTGCCTCGGGCTACGTGTCCGCATGGGTGGGCAACGGTCTCCGGGACATGAATGTAGGGGCGTTTGGTCAGCGACTGGCCAGCGGCTTGGCTGGCGGGCTTGTGAGCACAGTGGTGCGCGGCGGCAGCATCGATCGTGCATTGCCTGGCATCATTGGCGATGCCATAGGGGCGACAGTTGGCAATGTACTGGGGGACTCCATCGCAGCGGCCAACAGCAGTGGAGGTGCAGGCCAGCAAGAAGACCGTTTGGGCGACTTCATTGCGCAGAACCAGCAATCGTGGGACACGCGGGCGGCAGCCTATGACCAGATCGTGGGGGCCTTTAGTCAAGCTGCTGGCGGCACAAGTCAACCGGGCACCCAGTATGCCGACGCATCGAGGATGCTGCGTACGGGCTTCATGACGGACGCTGGTGGCGGGAGCATTGATCCTGGATCGGTCGATTCGTTGCGCCAATCGGATGGCACGTATCGAGTGGAAATCAGAGGAACAGCCGATAGTTTGCGTGGCAGCGGGACATCTTGGCTGGCCGCGCAAGCTCAGGCTACGTCGGATCTATATGCCAGCGGTGCCGGTGACATCCGCGAGACGGTGATGCCGATCGTCGGCAACAGTGGCAACAGTGGCAACGGTGGTGACTACAGCTACATGGATAGTAACGGCGTGATTAACGTAGTGAGCCAGCGCATGACAGCGGCCGAAGAGGCCGCGTTCGACGTTGCAAACGGTCTTGGGCCGGTTGCTCCTGCGCCCACGTCGACAGGCACCATCACACCAATAGGCGCGGTTGAGGGCTTCTTCACCTTCAATCCTGCGGGACGATTCGTCAAGGGTGTGGCTGGTACCGCGTATGACGCATGGACGGCCTTGCCGAAGGCTGTGGTGGGTGTGGGTAGGCTGGCGGGCGATGCGATGGGCTATGCCAACAACGCGCTCTTCCCGCAGCGGAGCGTGCTAACCGGCGAGTCAATCCCGTATAAGCCGAGCAGCGGATTGCTCCAGAGCATTCAACTCAATGGCGTAGTCGGCACGGTGGGCGGTGGCATCGTCGGTGCGGTGCGCAGTGCGCCTGGCATCGGGCTAGTCAGCAGTCTGTACGCGCCGAATCGGGACTGGAGTAATGTTGGGGCGCAGACGCTGAATACGGCGGCATTTGGGATTGCTAGCACTGCACGTTCAACGTTCTACAAGGTCGAGTCAGGAGGTACTCGTGGCGAAATTCCTCTTACTCTGACACAAAGAACTCAAGTTAAAGAATATCTGTCAAGGTTCGACTTGAAAGATGTCGATGTGCGATGGGTTGACGACCGCAACTTGAGCACAGCGTACGGAGAGATGTATGGCGCGCGCATATTGAACATCGGTTCTGATGTAGTGCCTGGAAACGTTGGCTCGGGTACTCGATCAGCAAATTCAAGGGTTAGCATCAAAGGCACTTTGGCTCACGAAATTGTGGGACACAGGGAAGCTGCGATAGCTGGTCGGACGCAAGATCTTGTCTTCTTGGAAGAGGCACAGGCCAGTATTCGAGCAGCTCGATTCGCTCCTGACTTGACATCGACAGAGCGATTTACATTACTTAGAGATGGAATCACTCGCTTGCAAGGTGCACCAGGAGGCCCGGTGCGCATCGGTGATGTGAAGAGCTTGCTCTATATCGAACGCCGCTGAAAGGTCTGGAAATGGAATTGATGGTTGTTAATGATGTAATGTTGGGCAAGAGTGGTCAAACCATTCTTACTGGTCCCCTTCTTCTAAAAGACCTTTTTAGGCGAAGCGAGATTCAACAAGCATTCGGACAGCGTGTGGTTTTAGTAAGCAGCAGTGGTGAGCGGGTGCTTGCTCCTGTTTATGGTATCTCTGTTAGTCAAGCAATGTCAGGTAGTTGGCAGGTGAGCTTGTGTGTTGACTACCCAAGGCTACAAGATACGGTGGCCCTGAATTCTTTGGTTTTTAGCGAGTAATGGCGATGGGCTATAACCCGGCGAAAGCATCGTGGGGCAAGCCGTGCGTGGGGCAAAATCGACAAGGCACAGATCGCTTCTGACGCATTTGGCAATGCACTGGGGGACTTCATCGCGAGCGCCAACGGGCAGGGCACTGCTGGTTCGACCGGCCAGCAGGAAGATCGCTGGGGCGACTTCATCTTGCGGAATCAGCCATCGTGGGACACGCGCGCTGCAGCCTACGACCAGATTAGAGGCGTTCAGCCAGCCCGGCGGCAATCGGTCTGCCGGCGTCCAGCTTGCGGCAGGCTCTGGCTGCGCTCGACCAACTCGCGCTTGAGCGCCTCGCTATGAACGCGTCGTCGCGGTTTGGCTGTGCGCTCGGCTACGGACTCTATCTCTGCGGACATGATGTGCATGATCGGTCTTGATGCACACCATCGCGGCGCACATGATCACGCAAGCATGCCGGTCGCCGTCCGTTCAGGAAAGATGGGTGGTGAGAGCGCGCTTACCCTGGACAACGCGAATTGCAAGCTTCTCACGAGCCGATCTACACGGCCATCTATGCCGCCCCGCGCGGCGGATTGCGCAAGGAGCTTGTGGCGCTGCTGCGCCAGGGACGCGGCGCGCGCAAACCCCGTACCCGGGGAGAAGACAGGCGTGGCGCGCTGCAGGACATGGTCAGCATTCATGTGCGCCCGCCCGAGGCCAACGATCGCCTGCTGCCCGGGCACTGGGAGGGGGATTTGATCAAGGGCGCACTCAACCGCTCGGCCGTGGGCACCTTGGTGTGCCGCAAGACCTTGTTCGTGATGCTGGTCAAGATGGACGGGGCTACGGCCCTGGATGCGCTCAAAGGCTACGAACAGGCCTTCTCGCCGCTGGACGAAGCCCTGCGCCAGACGCTGACCTACGACCAGGGCAAGGAGATGGCCTTGCACAAGCGGCTTGCCGAGAGCACTGGACTGAAGATCTATTTTGCGGATCCTCACAGTCCTTGGCAGTGCGGCATCAGCGAGAACACCAACGGCCTGATCAGGCAGTACCTGCCCAAGGGGACCGATCTGAGCGTGCACTCCCAACGTCAACTGGACCACATCGCCTGGAGCTTGAACACTCGTCCGCGCAAGACCTTGGGCTTTCGTACTCCGGCTCAGGTCCTCTTCGAGGACTGCTTCAACCAGAATGTCGACATCCAACCCATCGTTGCACTTGGGATTTGAGACCGCCCTGCGATAAAGGCGTTGCTGAGCTACTTTTGCAAAAGTATTAGCACATATCGATCAGGTGGCACATTGAGTTCATCGGCTTCGGTGGCGCAATGGATTGCCCGTCTGACGAGGGAGGAAGACTCGAAGTATTATTGAGGTATTGGGCTCGGAATGGATGGATTTTATTTCGAAGGCGAGTGAGGAAATTCCCTTCAATACCGAGCTGCGGAGTAATAGAGGAGAAATTTGAATGCAAGCTTTGAGCGTCCTTGCCGATGCATTGGGGGCAGAATCGCTGCAGCGAAGGGGCAGAGTTCGGGCGGGCCGGGGCGGATTGGCACAGACGAGCGCGCCACGATCATGGGGTACTTCGCCGACGGGCCGGGCGATGGAATTCCGCGAGTCAACGGATTCATCTTCTCGCAGGATGCGGCATCTCGACGCGCAGGCATCAACCCGGTGGGTTGCCAACCTATGTCGGCAGCGACGACCCAGCCTTTGGGGTGATGAGGTGATTCTCATCCGTGGGCTACTAGGAATGGCTACCAATCATCCGAATTTTGGAGTGCAGTGAATGTCGTTCGATCAATTGATCTCTTCCGGCCTAACCGCCAGCCAAGCTGATGACAGCGCGCAGGCCATCAGATTCTTCCAACAAGCCAGTGCTGCCGAGCCAGATGTGGGATTACCCCAATTTCTTCTTGGTGCTGAGTACGTAGCCTTAGGTGACATGGATCAGGCCGAGGCTGCGTTCGCCAATGCTGTCCGGCTTGCACCGGATTTTCCCTTGGCCCGGTATCAACTGGGGCTCTTGCAGTTCAGTTCAGGCCGTGCAGCCGTAGGTCTGCTGACCTGGCAACCCCTGCTTGAGTTGCCTGAATCCGATCCATTGCCTCACTTTGTCAATGGCTTCGCTGCGCTTGTGCAGGATCAGTTTGTGGAAGCACTGGCCTTCTACGAACAAGGGATTCAGCGCAACACGAGCAATCCAGCACTCTCCGCTGACATCGAAAAGGTGATGGAGGGGATTCGCATTGCGATGGCTCAGAACGACGGCGAGGCGGTTGTACTCTCTGAGTCAGAGGTAGGCGAAGACGATGCTGTCGATGCCAGCATTCATGTGTTTCTGGCCAACTATCAGCAGAACGGACCAAAGCATTGAGTGAGTCGAAAGCCAGTAGTCTTTCGCGCGATCGCCATGTCCCCGCGGCTGGCTGTCATTGCGCCCCGCGACCATGATTGATCCATCGACCCAATTGGCGGCGATGATTCGTGCGCAGTTTGCGGCGCAGTTTCGCGCGCAGACCAAGTCGCAAGAGCATGGTGGGGAGGCAGGCGAGATGGCTGCTGCTCGGCGCAAGATAGCCAGTGGTTCCAGGAGCACCGCTAGCGGGGTGGGCGGTCGGAGCGCTGCAGATGTTCAAGTAGACGCAACACCGAATGCCCAGGATGCCCGTCTTCAGCAGTTGGTCGCGCTGCGCGTCCGTGCGCTGTCGCCAGACGATCCGCAGCGCGAGCGCAAGGCGTTTCGATTGTTTCTCGAGTCGGTGCTGATTCAGTCGTTCGGGCGCGACCGGCTCGATGAGCGGGGCTTCGATCAGATGGTCGATACCGTTCTGCAGCGGATGGAGAGTGACCCTGAGCTTCAGGCAGCTTTGCGGGAGGCTGGTGGCTTGTTGTTGTCTGAGGCACAGCAGACAGGGACCAAGGCCACGCCGCGCTGAAACGAACGCTGCGAGTTGCAACAGGCTAGTTCGAGGCGTAGCGACTATTTGGTTGACCGGCCTCAGAACGAACGGGCCGACGCTGGCATCGCTTTCGTGTTCGACCAGTGAGGCACGGCCTCGGCCCTAGGCGTCTTTGGGCGGCACTGGTGCAGACTCTTCAGCAAACATCTGCCCCATGTCTCCGCCCAGCGGTGCAGTCCGTCCTCCGAGCAGCCGTCGCGCGAGCCGCTGCAGGTCGTTCGCATCCTTGACGTCACCGGAGAGCAGCGCCTGCGCATAGCGGCCCGAGACGTTGCTTTTGTCGAGGCGCAATGCCAACTCTGCATGTTCCTGCGCTTGCTCGCGTTTCGATTGCATCGCCAGCACCACCGCAAGTCCGCCGTGGCTTTCGGCGAAATTGCGATCGAGCTCGAGCGCGGCTTCAAAACTGGCGTGTGCCTCGGCCAACTGACCCGAGAGGATCTGGGTCCAGCCCAGGCCGTGCCAGGTGCCGATGTGCTCTCCCATGACGGCCAACGCACGCTGGAACGCATCCATCGCGCCTCGGAGATCGTTGCCCAGCAACGCTGCAAAGCCCTTGGTCGACAAGGCCCGCCCGTCGCCCGGATGCCGCTGCAGGGCCGCATCAGCGAAATTGCCGGCCTGTTCGGCATCGCGCGCGGCCAGCGCGAGTGATGCCTGAGCCACGAGGGTTTCTGTCGGCCGATCGTTCGGACTCCCATCTGCGAGGCTCAGCGCAGCCCATCGCCGTGCTGCCGCGAAATCTTCCGCGTCGATGGCGATGAGGCTGGCGACGCCGGCGGCTTGCGGATCGATGCGCCCCTTCTGTTCGGCGTCGACGGACCACGCCATGGCACGGTCGAACTGCCCCTCGCGATGCAATGCCCGGAGCCACAGTTGCTGCAATGCGCGGACTGCGACGGATGGCTGTGTGCCATCGACGCTCGCAGGATCGCTCGCTTTTGACGACTGTGCTTCGAGGACGGGTGCGAGCCGCTCGATGCAGTCGGCGAGGCGGTCGCGCTTCAGGTCGATATAGGCGAGGTTGTGCAGCAGCACGTCCCTGAAGCCGGGAGGTGGGTTGGGCACGGCATTCAGTGAATCCAGCACTGTGAGGGCCTGCTCATAGTCCTGCTGGGCAAGCCAAAAGTCGCCTTCGCGCAGTTGCCAGGCCAGGGCATCGAGCTGCAGTGCTTGGGCATGCTTCAGATGAAACTCGGCACGCCCCCATTCACCACAAGCCAGCGCAGTCTCGAAGGCGTCGATCAGCAGGGCATTGTTGCGCGGGTCCTGGCGCAGAAAACCTTCGAGCCGTTCCAGGCGCTGGCGTGCGGCAACCACGCGCGGATGGTCGGGCTGTGAAGCAGGGGTTGCCGAGGGCGTTGAGGTGATTTCGGTCATGGCGAATGATGGATGAAGACAGTGAAGCAGTCGGGGCGACAAAAAGGGCGGTGTATTCACCAAGAGACATCGATGCGGGTGTCGGTCGCGAGCAGCTCTCGCAATCGCAACAGCGCCTGCCGGTGCAGTTGGGACACACGGCCACGGGTAACGTTCATCATCGCCGCGATCTCGTTAAATGGCACTTCCTGCAGGTAGTGGTGGCGGATCACGAGGCGCTGCTGTTCGCTCAACTGGCCGACCAGGCTGCGCAGGACGGTGCGCAACTGGTCGATCTCGGATTTGCGAAAGTAACTCACCTCGGGTGAGGGCGACTGCATCTCGTTGCCATCGAAGGCCTGAGCGTCGACCATGCCCGTATCTTCGAGCATGACGCCCAGCGCAAGGCCGATGCCAACTTCGGCCAGATAGCGAAACAGCTTGTCGTTGCCGCGCGATGCGCCTGGAGAAGCCGATTCGGACCCGTCGCCGGCTTCATCCTCGGCGACGGCTGCCGCCGCAGCCTCCTTCACTGCTTCGAGGCGCTCCCGGCGCAGACGCATCTGAAGGCTGATCTGCTGGTTCTTTTCGGTGAAGTTCACTAGGCCGTTGAGTACCGCGCCCTGCACGCGCTTGGCAGCAAAGGTCTTGAACTGGGCGCCTTGGCTCGGGTCGTAGCGGTCCACGGCCTCGACCAACCCGACGCGCGCAAACTGCAGGTAGTCGGCGAACTCGACTTCGTCATGGGTGCGCCGGCCGTAGAGCGTGGCGGCCATCATCCGGGCGTAGGGCAGGTAGTGGGTGATGAGCTGTTCGCGTGCTTCGATGTCGCCTCGGTCACGCCAGAGCCGCCACAGGGGCAACGAGTCATCGGTGAGGGGCGTTGCGGTGGTGACCGTTGCGAAGTCTTCAGCATCCGCATCCTGGCCGCCATGCCCGGACGCCGCTGGTGGCGGCGTCAGCGACGGAAGTGCGCGTGCGGAACCGAAGCGAGGCATGGGGCAGACGTACGGGGAGCGCGCGCCCGTCAGTGGAAGCTGCCAACCAGTGCCTTGAGCACCAGGCTCCAGCCATCCACCAGGATGAACATCAGCACCTTGAGCGGCAGCGCAACCGTGGTCGGCGGCATCATCATCATGCCGAGCGCCATGAGCACGCTCGAGACGATCAGGTCGATCAACAAGAAGGGCAGGAAGATCACGAAGCCGATCTGGAAAGCGGCGCGCAACTCCGACAGCATGAAGGCCGGAATCAGCTGCACGTTGCCGATGTCGTCCATGGTGCGCGGTATGGGGGCTTTCGACAGTTCGACCATCAGCGCAAGGTCGGCTTCGCGCGTTTGCCGCACCATGAATTCGCGCAGCGGCGCAATGCCCTTCTTGTAGCCGTCTTCCATGGAGAGTTTGCCGGACATGAAAGGCTCGAAAGCGTCCTGGTTCACCTTCTGCAGCACGGGCGACATGGTGAACAGGGTCAGGAAGAGCGCGAGGCCAATCAGCACGGTGTTGGGTGGTGTCTCATTCATGCCGATCGCGTGCCGCAGCATCGATAGGACGACGATGGTGCGCAAGAAGCTCGTCAGGCACACGAGCAAGGCGGGCAGGATGGCCAGTACCGTAAGACCCAGCACCACGCGCAGCGCCTGGGCGGTTTCTGTGGCCGGCGTGATCGAGGACGCGTTCGCGGTGCCTGACACGGCGGGTGGTGGCAGGGCGCCGGAGCTGCCGGACGACCGGGCGCGAGCGGTGGGAGGGGCCGCGGTTGCGGGAAGCGTTGCGGCGGGCGCTGTAGATGGAGCGACCGCGGGGCTGGCAGCTGCGGGCGAAGGTATCGGCGCCAATTGTTCTGGTGGCGCGCTCGGTGTCACCGGCACGGAGGGCTGCTCGACGGCCGGTGCCGGACTCGACGCAGGCGTTGCTTCGGGTTGCACGGACGTTTCCGAGGGGGCCTGGGCCAGGGCGAGCGTGCCGGGGCCGAGAAGTATCCAGGCCAGCATCGCGAGGACGAGCATGGGAAGCCAGCGTCGGACCATGCCAAGGCCGTCAGTAATGGTGAGAACGCGAGGCTTCATTGCGCGCGGGTTTCCTGCGACGCAGATGTCTCCACCGGCTGGCCGCCCGCCACGGCTTCGGAAAGCAATTGAACTGCCTGATCGGTGCAGCCCAACAGCAATTGCCGGTTGTTCCACTCGATCACATGCAGGCTGTGGCGGGGTGTGAGGCGCGTGCTCGCAATGCGTCGGATCTCGCGCGGTGCACCGGGCTCGGCCAACTGCGTCCACCTTCCGAGCCATGCGCCCGTTACGGCCGCGCCCTTGTCGCGCCGTCGAACCATCACAAAGCCCCAGGCGGCTAAGCCGCCGATGCACACTGCTGCGAGCCACCAACGCACGCTGATTTCGTCATCGACGTTGCTGCTGTCGGTATCGCGCTTGACGGGAATTCCCGGCGGCAGGCTGCCAACGGACGTCGTTCTGTTGTTCACATCCGGCACACCGGAAGTGGGCGGGGTCTGAGCCCAGGCACCCGATGCCGCGCCGAGCAGCAAGGCCGCGAAGCCGAGGCCAAGCCATCCGTTGCGAAATGTGTTCGCTCGGCAGGAGAGGGCCGCCTGTTGCCGCAAAGCCAGCATCCTCAGCGTCCCGTTCCGAGGCCCAGTGCCATGGGCAGTTCGGTGATCCGCACCGCGAAGTGACCATCCACGGCCACCAGCTGGCCGCGGGCCACGACCTTGCCTTCGATAGTGAGATCCACGAGCTGCTCGATACCGCGGTCGAGCTTCAATACCTGGTGCTCCTTGGCGCTGAGCAACTCACCCACGGTCAGGGTCGCTTCGCCAACGCACACCTGCAGCTTGGCCTTGATCTGATGCAAGGGGTTCCAGTCCTTGAGGATGGGCTCCCCATTGGACGGATCAGCCGCATCGTGGCTGTCGGCGCCGGCATGCAGGTCGGGCAGGGCGATGATCTGCGCGGTCGGGGCGCGATGGTCCAGGCGCGGATCGGCTGAGGCCGACGTGCTACCGGTGCGGCCAGCGGCCGCAATGCCTTCCATGGCTTGTGTCATGATTTTCTTTCCTTGGATGAAGAGGTGCCCGGCCCCAGGCCGGTGATGGGGAGGGCAGGCGAGGCCAGTTCGATCGCCATCCGGTCTTCGCTGCGGCCGAGCCAGCCGTCGCAGACGGTGCTGCCATCGAGACCAACGACTTGCGCTGGCGCATCGAGACGGTGTGCGAGCGGCACCACGTCGTTGATCTGCAGGCCCTGCAGTTGGCCGAGGTTGAGTTCTGCGCCGTCGAGCAGCACACGCAGGGTCACCCGCTCGCCTGTCAGTACGCGATCGAGGGGCTCTTTAGGTGTGGGAGCATCGTGCGGACTTGGCGCTGTCGTCTCGAGGGGCCCCACCAATGCGGTGACGGCATCGTGGGGCAGCACCAGCGTCCACATGCCGCCGCACCACGGCCAATGCACTTGCAGGGCGCCCGACCAAGCGTGCGAGCCCGCCCCCACTCCCGGGCTCATCGGTGCGTGCTGGTGCGTGAGCGCGAAGCCGCCGAGCGCCTTGCCCAGCCGCTGAAGCCAGTCGTTCCAGGCAGCAAGCGCGATGCCGTCGGCGATGCGCGGGATTGAGGCTCCGGCTGGGCGGGGCAATCCGTTGTCGCCCCCGAACAGGGCGTTTGCGATGAAGGCAACGGGTTCAGCATGTGGCGCGCCGGAGGCAGTCGGTGGCGAAGACGCACGGCGTGATGCGGGTGCAAACGACCAGCGCACCTCATCCTCGTCGCTCGGGGTTATCACCGCATCGCCAATCACCATCTTTGATTCGCTCACGCCCCCGTCATGCGCCGGCAGCCATTCGGCGGTCCAGTCCTGGTGCAGTGCGACCATGCGCGCTTGCAGTTTCTCCCGGGCCGAGGCTGGCCAACTGCGCAGCGGGCGTGCTCGCAGCATCGACACGCTGGCGTCCAGCAGCGGCGACGCAGTGGGGCTTGGTGCAATGGCGTTCATTTGCCCTTCATGGAGAACAGTTGCTGCAGCATCTCGTTCGCGGTCGAGATGACCTGCGAGCTCGCCTGGTAGCCGCGTTGCATGATCACGAGGTCGCTGAACTCCTGCGACAGGTCGACGTTGGAGATCTCCACACGCCCGGAGACAACATTCCCGAACGCACCCTCTCCTGCCCGGCCGAAATGCCAGGCGTCTTTGTTGAGCACGTCGAACTGGTTGTTGCCAAGCGAAGTCACCGCGTCGGGAGAGTCAAAGCGCGCGAGCGCCAACTGCGGACCTTTGATCTTCTGACCGTTGCTGTAGCTCATCTGAAGCATGCCGTCGTCGTCGAAGCTTGTGCTGCTCAACGTGCCGGGGCTGATACCGTCCTGGGTCTTCATCGAGAGCGTCGTGGTTCCCGAGAGAAACGCGACGTCGGTACTGAAGTCCAGGGTCAGCTGTGAAGGCGGTCTGCCTACGGGCGCGTAGGTCATGGCCAGCTTCGAGGTTTCTGGGGTCGGCTTGCCGTCCACGAATGCCAACTGCCCGGTGGACATCACGGTTGAGCCTTCCAGGAGCTCGACCTTGACGGTCATGCGGGTCCCCGTCTGGGTGATCGAAGAGAAACGAAGAATCAGCGCGTGGGATGCGCCTGTCGCGTCAACGACGTTGATGCCTTCGATGGACTGCGAGGCGTTGTCGACCGGCGAAGAGTTGAGAATGCCCGAGAACTTGAGTTGCGTGGTGGGGCGGCCCAGGTTCATCATCTGCCCGGCCAGCGTGATCGGCACGAACTCGCCGCTCTCGCCCATGGCCATGACTTTCTCTCCGCCAGTCCGGTTGACAAGCGTGCCATCGGTATCGAACTTGAACTGGCCCGCCCGCGTGTAGCTGATCTTGCCCTCCGCGTTCTGCAGCACGAACAGGCCTTGGCCATCGACCGCCATGTCGAGTTCGTTGCCGGTCTGCCGCAATTCGCCCTGTTTGAACGAGAGCGTCGTGCCTGCTGTGTTGACGCCGAAGCCAAGCTGGTTTTCGCCCCGGCCCGCCGCGCCGCCACTGAGGTTGCCGCCGGTGTAAAAAAGGTCGGCGAACTGCGGGCTCGAGCTCTTGAAGCCCGGCGTGTTGAGGTTGGCCGTGTTGTTGGCGATGACCCGAAGGCCGCGCGAATAGCCCAGGAGGCCTGTCATTCCGACATAGATGGATTCAAGCATGGGATCTCCCTTTTTTCAGGTGTCGGCTCAGCGAACCGATGTGATCTGGCTCAGCGAGATGTTGGTCAATACGGCTCCGGCCGTGGTTCGCACGCTGATCTGGGGGGCCGCGCCCGAGAGCGACAACGCGCTCACCGTGCCGCTTGCCGTCCCGGTCGCGGTGGTGATGTCCACGGTCTTTCCGATGAGGCCCACCGACTGCAGCGCAGCCTGGTTGGTGATCAGGGTCTCGATCTTGGTGTTGAGCTGTTGGGTCTGCTCAAGGTTGGTGAACTGCGCCATCTGGGCCATGAACTGCTGGTTGTCCATGGGCTTGAGTGGATCCTGATAGGTCAACTGGGTCAGGAGGATCTTTAGGAAGTCCTCCATGCCCAGGCTGCTGGATCGCAGGTTGGTTCCTGCGGAGGCGCTCACTGTGTCGATGGCCATGGGATCTCCTTGGAAGCGGGTAGATGAGGAAAGTCGTTGCGCGAAGCACCGCGCGGGAAGAAATCGCCCGAACGCCAGACCAGCTCGCCATTGCAGACGACCTGGTGAAGCTGCCGGCCTTGCAGTGCCTGGGCGCGCTGGAGGTCGAGCACGAGCCGAGGCAGTAGTGCCGCCAGGGCCTGGTCATCGGCCCGCATCGCGATCCATATTGCCTGGCCCGACGGCATCGACTCCTCGTGGATGCGCACAGGGGCTTGGCTGTTCGGGCTCTCGAAGGCCGCGTGCCAGGTCTGGCTCTCGGGGGGCTCGTTGGGCTGAGGCTCTAGGGGCGTGTAGCTGGCCGTTGAGTGTTCGAGCCTTGCCAGGCGGGCACCTGTGGCGGAAGGCAGAAGCGGGCCCAGCTGGAGGGGCGACTCGAGCGTGGTTGTCGATGCAGGGTCGCGCGCGACCCCATGACTGGGTGATCGTGAAGCGATGCCGTCGGGCTGCACGGACGCGACGAACGGCGCGAGTGGAGCTTGAACGCCAGGGCGTGGCCAGGCGAGGGAGGCTTGTGACAACACCAACGGGGACGCTACCGATGGGGTCGCCGCGGCTCCGTGAATCGTCTTCGCAGAGGCGAGGCTGTGTCGGCGCTCGAGGCGTTGATCTTGAGTGCTGTTGCTATCCCGGTCGCGCCCTTGTGCATGCGGCTTTCCCTTGAACCAATGGGCCAACTGCGCGCGTTCCATCTCGCGCTGCCATGCCAGTTGTCGATGCGCGTCGTCGCTGCCTGCGGAGGCTGCGGATCTGCCCTCACGTGCAGAACGCTGTTCGACCGAGGGCAGCGTGGAGCCTGCTTCTGGAATGGTCATGGCCGCGGTTCCTTGGGACCAAAACCGGCAGCGCTGCGCGCCAGCCAGTCGCGGTCCTGTTCATTCGCGAGGCGCCGTCGCACGTCGTCGGCGAAGTCGGTCAGCGCGTCTTGCTTGTGTTTTTCCAGCCCGTCCTGCCGCATTTGCCGGTCGATACAGTCGCGGCGCTGTTGGTCGCGAGCGAGACGTTGTGCATCGCGCTCGGCTTCGAGTTGCTTCGCGCGCTCGCGCAAGTGCGTGAGGTAGGCCAGGGCGCGGCGGTGCGCGCCCGCATCGAGCCGGCGCAACGCGGCTTCCGAGAGTGCGCGGGCCTGGGTGTCGTGGGCCTCGCGCAACTCCGACAGTCGGGCCTCGGTTTCGTCGAGGAGTCGCTGGGCCTGGGCCAGCGCCGCCAGCGCTGCATCCAGTTGCCAACGTCGACGTTGTCGAAGGGGCTCCAGCGCATAGGCGAAGCCGCGAATGTCGACATCCTTCACGGCAGCAACGTTGGCCGAGGCGGTCGCGTTCATGGTCTCCCCTTGGGCAGGCCCTGCGCAGGCACGGCGGGCTGGGACGCGGGCGCCATTGGCCGAGCCAGCAGCTCGTGCAACCTCCGGATCGCCTCAGCATGCGAGATCCCGCCCTTGTCCTGCCGCAGCCAAGCCATCAGCCCAGGTTCGAGTGCGATCGCCCGATCCAGTTCGGGGTTCGTACCCTTTTCGTAGGCTCCGATGTCGATCATCTGTCGGTTGCGTTCCAACACTGCGAGGTGCTGTACCGCTGAAGCGGCGAGCTGACGCTGCTGTTCGTTCGCTAGCTCGGGCATCAGCCGACTGACGCTCTTGAGCACATCGATGGCCGGGTAGTGGCCACGATGCGCGAGTTGGCGAGTGAGTACGACGTGGCCGTCGAGGATGGCACGCAGCGCATCGGACACGGGCTCGTTGAAATCGTCACCCTCCACCAGCACGGTGAGCAGCGCAGTGATCGATCCACCACCGGGCGCAGTGCCGCAGCGCTCACAGAGTTCGGGTAGCTCGGCGAACACCGACGGTGTGTAGCCGCGTGCGGTAGGCGGCTCGCCCGCCGACAGGCCGACCTCACGTCGGGCCATCGCGAAGCGTGTGATCGAGTCCATCGTCAGGACCACGTTGCGGCCGTCGTCGCGAAAGTGCTCCGCGATGGCGAGCGCCGCGTAGGCCGCACGCAGGCGTGCGAGCGCCGGTTGGTCAGATGTCGCGACCACCACAACCGAACGGGCCAGGCCCTGTTGTCCCAACTGGTTCTCGATGAATTCACGCACCTCGCGGCCACGCTCTCCAATCAGCGCGATCACGTTGACACTGCCGCGCGGGTCCTGGTCGGGGCCTTGCGCCTTGGTGTGGCGCGCGAGCAGGCCGAGCAACGTGCTCTTGCCGACACCACTGCCGGCGAAGATACCTATGCGCTGGCCTTGTCCCAGCGTGAGCAGTCCATCGATGCTGCGGATGCCGGTCTCGAGAATGCGCCGGATCGGCGGACGTTGCATCGGATTGATCGGAGTGGCCTTGAGCGGGCGGCGCTCTGTGACCGCTGGTGCAGGCTGCCCGTCGAGCGGGGTGCCGAAACCGTCGATCACCCGGCCCAGCAATGCCGGGCCGACGCCGATGAGCGATTCGCGGCCGAGCGCACGCACTTCGCAGCCTGCGGCAATGCCGTCGAGCGGGCCGTAGGGCATGAGGGTGACGCGCCCTGGCTTGAGCCCGACCACCTCGGCGAGCACGCCGTCGGTGCCGTCCGTGTCATGGCCTGCACTGCCGTCGCGCAGGGCGATTCGGCAGAGTTCACCCACTGCAGCGTCGGGCCCCTGCGCGTCGATGGCTAGGCCCTGCATTTCCATGACCCGGCCGATGCGGTGCCGCAGGTCGGTGGCCTGCAGTGTCTGACGTGAAAGGGCGAGGGCGTTCATAGCGTCAACGTTCTTGCGGAGTGCTGGTCGCGGCCGCACGTGCTGACGCACGCGACTGGGCCAACAACTGGGCCAGTGTGCGCAGTTGCGTCTCGAGTCGAGCATCAAGGCCGCCCTGAGGTGACTGGAGGATGCAGCCGCCGAGCGCGACGGCGGGGTCGGCGATCCATTGCACGCCATCGTTTCCGATGTCCGGCGAAGTTCCAGCCGCACCGCGCAGCGTCGCGAGATCATCGGGGTGGAGGTGCACGGCCACCAGCGCCCGGCTGTGCAAGCCTTCGCGTGCGTGGGCGACTTGTGCCCGAATGCCTTCGGCGGTCGCCGCGTGGGAGCCCAGCACGCGGCAGACCGATTCGAAACACAGGGCCAGCAGATCGTCCTCGGCCGCGTCGATACGGGTGTGAATTTGTGCGGGCAATGCGGAGAGTAGGGCGTCGATGCGCTGCAGGCGAGATTGCAGAGCCGCCTGGTCTTTCTGTTGGTGGTCCTGCATCTGCTTCTGAGCTTGCGCCTCGAGGTCCTGCAGTTTCTTTTGCAGCGCCTGATCTGCGCGCAAGGCGGCGTCGCGCGCTTCCTCCACGGCCTTGGCACGGCCCTGTGCAAGGCCGTCTTCGAAGCCCTGGCGCTGCGCTTCGGGATCACCTCGCGCCGCCGGTGGAGTTGCGATTGAAGATAGAGGCGATATTGCCTGGGCAGGTGCGACCGTCGGTGCCGCTGGGCGAACAGGCTCGTTTGCCGCTGGGCGAGCGAGAGGGGGCCGGGGACGAGCAAGCGCAACCTGCCCGTGCACCGCGATGTCCCGCAAGACAGTGGTGCCGGAAGCCGGGCCGTTCGGACGTTCGCTCATCGGTGAGCTCCACCTGGCCGGCGGCGAGCATCCAGCCATTGACGCAGCGATCGACCCAATGACGGCCGACGCGCGATGTCCCGGGGATGTGGGGATTCGAGCGTCTGTTCGCGCAGCCTGCTGGCCGTGGAGGCGATCAGCGCAGCACGCAACGCAGGTGGGGTGGTCACGTGAGGCGAGTGCTCGGCGAGCGCCGCCTCGACACGGCGCCGCTGCACGGGCTCCAGGGCTTGCAGCAGCGTGGCGTGCCAAGACCAGGTGCCTGCGCGCAGCAAGGCAGCCACGAGGCCGGCAGGTTCGCCCTGCAGCTGTTTGACCAGCATCTCCACGCGTGCGGCGCTCAGCTGTTGCAACATGGCCTCGTCGGACATCGGGGTTTCAAGCCAGGCGTCGTCGATACGGTGCGCGGCAGCGGTCGCCGCGGACGCGGCATGGGCTGTGGCTTCGGCGACCAGGCCTGGATCGCGCTCGATCCCGAGGGCTTCGAGTTCGGCGAGCAGTGCGGTGAGCGGCTGGCGCTGAGCGGGAGGCAGGGCGTCGAGCACCCATTCGCGATCCGCTTGCGCCATCGCGTGAAGCAGCAGCGCGGCATGGCGTGCGCCACCGGACTCGGCCGCGTCGACGCCCGGGAGCAATGAGCCTGACATGGCAATGCCGGGGGTCATCCCGGACGCCTCCCGGCGCCAGTGGCCGCGAGGTCCACACCAGCGGTGGGTGGCTGGTGCAGCCAGCCGCGTACGCGCTGCAATGCAGCGGCGCGTTCAGAATCCGACAACGGGGGCGGATCGCGACGGTCGAGGAGGGGAGACGATCGCTTGCCCATGCGCAGAACGAGCAGAACCAGCAAGCCGATCACCACGGCGGCCGCGAGCCAGCGCAGCAGTTCGGGGCCCTTGTCTTCGGTGGGGGCGACAGCAGTCGGCGTGTCTTCGCCATGGGATGCAAGCGAAGCTGCGGCTGCTGCCGGCTCGGCCGCTTGCACCGCCCCAGCAGTCATCGACTGGACGACCACCGTGTCACCGCGCTCCAGCGAGGCGCCGACAGCGGCAGCGATCAGCTTGCGCAACTGGTCCTCTTGGGTCGCGTCGAGTGCCTTGCGGACCACCGCGACCACTTGCACGCGACGGATCGAGCCGGGCTGGCTGACTACCTGCTCGACACGCCGGCCCACGGCATACTCGACGTCGCGTTGCGCGCTGCCGCCACGTGGACCGCTGCTGTCGCTGACGCGTGTGTCAAGCGTGGAGCCGCCATCGCGCAGCGTCTCGCGTTCGCGCACTACCACGCCCGTCGATTGCAGGCCAGCGCGGCTTGCGGCCGGCAGCACGTCCTCGGTTGTCGTGCGGATCTGATCCATGTTGAGCGTCACGTCCACGCTCGCCAGCGCCTGCCCCGGCCCGAAGCTGCGGTCGAGAACGGCCCCCACCTTGCGTGCCAGGTAGGCCTCGGTGTCGCGCTTGAGGTCGAGCCGCGCACTCGTCGCCTCGCCGTCGGCATGGCCCGCATCATGCCGGGTCAGCGCGATGCCGTGGCTGTCGACGATGGTCACGTCCTGCACCGCCATGCCTGGCACGGCTGCAGCCACCAGGCGCTGCACGCCCAGTACCTGTTCCGGTCGCAGGGCCTGGCCCTGGCGCAGGTTGAGGGTGATCGATGCCGTGGCTTTCGATGTTGCCTGCTTGAACAGCCCCTGCTCAGGCAATGCGAGCAGCACCCGCACCTCGCGCACTTCGGCCAGCGATTGGATGGTGCGGGTCAGCTCGCCCTGGAGTGCGCGCTGGTAGTTGATCTTCTGCGCGAACTCGGTCATGCCGAAGTCGGTGTTGTTGAAGAGCTCGAGGCCCACCGCGCCCTGCAGCGGAAGCTCCTTGCCCATGAGCTTGATGCGCGTGGCATGTACCGTGTTCTTGTCGACCAGGATCGAGGTCCCGGCATCGCCGAGGCGATACGGAATCTTCTGGCGTTCTAGCTCAGTGGTCATCGCCTGGGCGTCCTGCGGCTTGAGGTCCGCGAACAGCACCTGGTACTCGGTATGAAAGATCCACCAGGCCGCACCGGCCGTGGCGATCGCGATGAGCACGACGCCTGCCACCAGGCCGGCGCGCGCGCGCTGCGTGAGTCCCCGCCAGTGGTTCATATCGGCATCTTCATGATGTCCTGATACGCCTCGAGCAGGCGGCTACGCACCTGCATCATCAGCTGGAAGGACAGACGGCTCTCCTCGAGACCGATCATGACCTGGTGCAGGTTCTGCGCATCGCCAAGGGCGAGCTTCTGCAGGTCGACCTGGCTCGAGACCAACTGGCCGTTGACCTTGGTCAGGCCGTCAGCGACAAGTTGGCCGAACGAACCGTCGGCGGAGGTGGAGGAGGCGAGCGATGCGGTTGCCGCAGATGGTGCGGCGTTGACCAGCGACTGCGCCTGCGTAGCCATGGCGCGTGCTTGCGGCGACAGCGCGGCCAGTGCCTCGACGGGAAGAAATTCGCTCATGAACCGCTCCCGATGTCGAGTGCACGCAGGGCGAGCGTGCGGCTGGTGTTCATCGCCGAGACGTTGGCTTCATAGGCCCGGGTGGCACTCATCAGGCTTACCATTTCGGTGGCGGCGTCCACGCCGGTGTAGGCCACGAAGCCGCGTGCATCCGCCATCGGATGACCCGGCTCGTACACCATGCGCGGCCCGGTCTGCGACGCCACGACCTGCACCATGGGGGTGGCGCCTGCAGTGGGGCCTACGGTGCCATCGAGGGCCTGTTCAACCAGTGCGCCGAAGGCCCCGGCCATCGCATTGCTGCCCGCTTCGGCAGACAGCGGCTGTGCTTGCGCGATCACGCGCAGCGGTCGATAGCTCGCGCCGCCTGCGCCCTGCACCGTGTTGGCATTGGCGAGGTTCAGCGCCGCCACGTCCACGCGTGTGCGCTCGATGCTCATGCCGATCGCGCTGATCGCAAAGGATTGGTTGTAGTCCATGGTCATTTCCTGCCGTCGCCGGCTGCCATTGCCAGAATGGAGAGGTGGCGCGACAAGCCCTTGACCAGGGCTTGGTAGTGCACCGCGTTGCGTGCCATGTCGGCGGCCTGTGCATCGAGCTTCACTGTCTCTGGCAGACCCGAGGCGTCGAGTGCGGGCTCGAGATGCGGCCTCACCTGGCCGAGCGCGAAGGTGTCAAGACGGCCGGTCTGGGCCATGCTGCGGCGTGCATCGGCCAGTTGCGCATCGAAGCTGACGCGCTGGGGCACGTAGTCGAGCACATTGGCGTTGGCGATGTTGTTCGCGATCGCCTGCTGGCGCAGGCTTGCCGCATCAAGCGCGAGCGCCAGCGCCGAACGGGTCACGGCTTCGATTCCATCGGTCATTCGGGTCTCCGGACGGTGTTCCTGAAAGTCTTGCGATTGGGGGAGGTAGGCATGGATGTGCTCACTGGACGATCAATTCGCCGTGCAGCGCGCCTGCGGCTTTGACTGCACGCAGGATCGAGATCACATCGCGGGTGCTGGTCTTGAGTCGCGAGAGCGACTGCACCAGGTCGGACACGGTGTTGGCGCCGGTCACGAAGCCGGGGCCGTTGGGCTCGTCGACGTCGATGCGGGTGTTGGTGACGATCGCTGTGCGGATGTCCGGGCCACCGCCCCAGACGCCATAGGGTTGCGAGGCGGTGTTCTGGTTCGAGATTGCGATCTTGATGTCGCCGTGCGAGATCGCGACCTTGGAGATACGTACATCGCCGCCCGACACCACGGTGCCCGTGCGTTCGTTGATCACCACCTTGGCGCGGCGGTCGGGTTCGACCATCACGTTCTCGATGCGGGTGAACAGGCCCACCAGTTCGTCGCGCTGCGATGGCGGCACCGCGATCTCGATGCCGGAGGCGTCGCGCGCTTTGGCGATACGTCCGCCGAGTTGGCTGTTGATCGCGGTGGCCACACGACTGGCGGTGGTGAAGTCAGGCTCGGTAAGCACGAAGGTCACGTTCTGCCGTTCGTCGAGCATCGCGGCGCGGACACCGACCTCCACCGTCGCACCGTTGGGGATCGCACCGGCGGTCGGGTGGTTTTTTTGCACCACGTTGCCATTGGCGTCGTAGCGATAGCCGCCGACGGTAAGACCGCCCTGGGCCAATGCGTAGACGCGGCCGTTCGCAGCCTTGAGTGGCGTGGTCAACAGCGTGCCGCCGACCAGGCTGCGCGCATCACCTGCGGAGCTCACCGTCACGTCCAGCGCATCACCCTCCCGCGCGAAGGTCGGCAGTGTGGCGCTGACCATGACGACGGCGACGTTGCGACTTTGAACTTGTTCGGGTGCGATCGTCAGGTTGAACTGCGACAGGACGTTGGCCAGCGACTGGCGCGTGGTTCGATTGGATGGCGAGTCGCCCGTGCCAGCCAAGCCGGTGACGATGCCTGTGCCAAACAGGGCGTTATCGCGCCAGCCCTGGAGCTTGCCGAGGTCCTTGACGCGGATCGCGTCCGTAGCCATTGCCGGCGCGGTGCCCGCGCACAGTGCGCTGACCACCAGCACCGCCTGCAGCAGGTGCACCGCGGTCGCGTGCAAGGTTGTTCGCATGTCGGTCATCAGAACCCCAGCCAATCGAAGACGCGACGCCATCCGCTGCGTCGAGCGCGGTCGGACACGTCGCCTTCGCCCACATAGGTGATGCGCGCGTCCGCGAGTCGTGTAGAAAGGACGACGTTTCCATCGGAGATGTCTTGCGGTCGCACGCGACCTTCGAGATTCACTTTTTGCAGCTCCTCGTTGACGGTTAGCAACTGCTCGCCGGCCACGCGCAGCTCCTTGTTGGGCAGCACTTCCAGCACGGTGACTGTCAGCGTAGCCAGCAGCTTGTTGGCGCGCTGCGTGCGTCCACCGCCATCGAACTCGCCGGTGACGCCAATGCCCAGCTGGCCGACGGTGCGGTTGCCGGTCTGGGTGACCGAGCCGTTGATGTCGTTTGCACGGCGCGTGCCGGTGTTGGCGCTGGTGGTGGCCGACGAGTTTTCGAACACCTGGACGGTGAGCGAGTCTCCAACCCGGAATGCCTTGTTGTCGGCGGTCAGAGGACGGAAGCTGCCTTCCTGGTAAAGACTCTCGGCGAGCGTGGCCGAAGTCGAAAGGAGCAGGACGCAAGCGCTCAAGCACATCGCGAAAGCATGCATGGAAAGGGCCGAGCGGCGTGGAAGGTGAATCATGGTTGCACCTCTACCTGGCCCGGGCCCGTAACGCGCGCAAGCACCTCGCCGCTGCCGCCGGGCACCTTGACGCGCACGAACTGACCCTTACGGCCATCCTGCAGCACTTCGACCCGGCTTTCGACGGTGACATCGCCGCTGCGCGCGAGCAACTGCGCCCAGTTGCCACGCGCGACGGCAGGCATCGACTCCAGATGTGCAGCGGTCAGTACCTCGCCGGGCTTGAGCGGGCGGCGCAGGCGTTGGCCGGAGGCTTCAAGTGAGTTCTGCGCGGGACCAGAGGCTTTGACTGGTGCACTGGGCCGCAAGGCGGTCAGATCAACTTCTCGCGATGCGGTGGCGCCGCGCAGCGTCACGGCATCGACGGTCGCGCCGCTGTCGAGCCGTGTCGAGGCCACCGTGACCGGGGCCCATGCGCTTACATCGAAGCTCACGGCAGTGGCACGCACGAAGCGGTCATCGACCCAGGCCTCAACCCAGACCAGCATGCGCCGTTGTGGCGTCGCGCCGGCGGGCAGCGGTCGCACACGCAGCACCGGCGTGCCAGCTGGCAGCGTGAGGTCGCGCACGGTTGAGGCGATCTGTACCTCGGCCCGGGTACTGCGTTGCGAGAGCCAGTTTTCCAGCGCCAAGCGTGCGGCGTCGGCAATCACATCGCCCGGCAGTTGCTGGGCTGCGCTCTCGATCACCGTCTCGGAGGCGCCGGTCCAATGCAGAACTGCAGCGGCGTCGAGCTCGGAAGAAGCCAGGCTGCCTCGGGCCTGGATCCGGCGCTCGAGCGTGTCGCGGTCAAGCAGCACTGGCGAACCGGGGCGCGGCGCGGTACCGAGAGGCAACATCATCAACCGTCGCAAGGTGGGAAGGTCGCGTGTTGTGAGGTAGGCCACATCGCCGAGTCGGACCTGACCCTGAGGAACCTGGACCGCAGGGCGCAACTCGATGGACACCGGCGCCGCATGGGCACAGGCCACGAGGGCGACCGAGATGGTCGCCGCTGCTGTGCGCCGGGCGTTCCTATTTGCGCAGGGCATTGATCATTCCCAGCATTTCGTCGGAGGCCTGCATGACCTTCACGTTCGCTTCATACACGCGCTGGGCCACCATCAGGTTCACCATCTCGTCGGTCAGTTTGACGTTGGAGCCCTCGAGGAACCCCTGTGCGAGGCTACCCATACCGTCCTCGGTGGCCTTGCCGAGGATGGATTCACCTGACCCCTGCGTGGTCCGGTACAACCCGTCGCCCTGCGACTGCAGGCCCGAAGGGTTGGTGAAGCGCACCAAGTCGAGCTGGCCGGCTTCGACGGGGGTGCCCTGTCCTGCCACCTGAACACGTACGCGCCCGTCGCCGTCGATTTGCATGTTCTGGGCGTTGTCGGGGATCGAGATGTTCGGCTTCAGCGGAAATCCGCTGGGTGTGGCCAGCAGGCCGTCGCGATTGACCTTGAAAGTGCCTCCCCGGGTGTAGGCACTCGTCCCGTCGGGCATCGTTACCTCGAGGAATCCCTCGCCCTGGATCGCGATGTCGAAGGCCGACTCCGTCTTCTTGAGGTCGCCCATGTCGAAGAGCTTGGATATCGCTGCGATGCCAACCCCTGCGCCGAGCTGACGATCGCCGCCGAGGATGCCGAGCTCTTCGGTCGGCGGCTGCAGCCGACCCGCCTCGCGCACCATCAGGTCGGAAAAGCCGACCTTGGCCTTCTTGAAGCCGGTCGTGTTGACGTTCGCCAGGTTGTTGGCGATGGTGTCCACATTAAGCTGCTGAGCTTGCATGCCGGTGGCGCTGATGTAGAGGGCGTCGAACATGGTGATGAGAGGAAAAAGGAGTGGAAGAAGGTGCGGGGCTGTGTGGCCGGTCGTCAGGAGAGCTCGCCGAGCTTGCGCACGGCACCGCCGATCATTTCGTCGTAGCCGAGCGCGACGCGTTGCATCGACTCGAAGTGGCGCATCGACTGGATCAGTTGGGCCATCTCCTGCATCGAACTGACATTGGCGTTTTCGAGAAAGCCCTGACGCAGTTGCACATCAGCTTCAGGCACTTGTGAGGGAGCCTGCGCGGTGGTCATGAGTCCGTCACCCATGCGGCGCAGTTCCGATGCGTCATCGAAACGCACCACTTTGATCTGGGCGATTGGTGTGGCCTCGGCACCGCCGCCTGCCTTCGATTCGAAGACCTGGCCGTTGGCATCGATCACCGGGTTGGGCCGCGAGAGAACGATCTCTCCGCCCACGCCCATCACCGGGTGGCCTTGCGGCGTGACGAGGCGTCCCCGACCGTCGAGCTGCCAGCCACCCTGGCGTGTGTAGGCAAGCCCGGTGTCGGTCGAGACCTCGAAATAACCAGGGGAAGTCAGTGCGATGTCCAGGCTTTGACCGGTCGACTTCAAGGTTCCCGGCCGCAAATCGGGACGTACTACGAAGCTGCCGCCCAATGTGGCGGTGCCAGATGTTCCGGCCAGCGAGGCGCCAGCGTCGCGCATAGCATCCACGAAAGCCCCTGTGCCGGTCCCTCCGATCGGCAGCGACACCGCCACCTCGCGCTTGTAACCCGGTGTGGTGGCGTTGGCCATGTTCATGCTGATGCGTTCCAGGCGTGCCATGTCCTGCTGCATGCTGTGGAGGCTGATCGCGAGTACGTCGCTCATAAAGGCTTCGCTTTCGTGGGTTTCAGAGTTGAACGATGCCGAAAGACTTCAGCTCGATCGTGTGAGGTACTTCTGTCATCGCCAGCACTCGCAAATGAGGCATGACGCGTTCTGAAAGCGAGCGCACGTGGCGGCGCAGTTCAGGTGAGCACAGAAGAACGGGCAGGAGGTTGCTCTTCATCATCCGTTCTGCGTGCTGCACCAGTCGCTTCACGAGCTGCTCCGACAACCGGGGGTCAAGCACGAAGGGCTGGTTGCCGCCTGCCTCGGTAGCGGTCTGGATGCTCTGCAGGAACTGGCTTTCGATGGCTGGATCCAGCGTCAGCACCTGCAGGGAGTTGGCCTCGCCCAGCAGGCCTTGACAGATCGCATGGCCAAGGCGCTGGCGTACGACTTCGGTGAGCAGGTGTGCATCGCGCGTGGACCGACCCGCATCGGCCAGGGTCTCGAGGATCGCTTCGATGTGGCGGATTGAGACCTTTTCGCGCAGCAGGTTCTGCAGCACTCGCTGTACGTCGCTGGAGGACAACACGGTTGGAATCAGCTCTTCGACCAATCCGGGTTGGCTCTGCCGTACTCGCGCGAGCAGCCGGTCGACCTCGGCGCGCGTGAGGAGGGTGGCTGATTCGCGCCGCAGCATCTCGGTGAGATGGGTCATGAAAACGGTAGGGGCGTCCACGAGTGTGAACTTCGCCTGGCTCGCGGCTTCGCGCTGGTGTTCCTCGATCCAGAGTGCGGGCAGGCCGTAGGTCGGATCGCGTGTGATCTCTCCAGGAATCGACTTGGTGTCGCCCGTCGGGTGGATCGCCAGCAGGCGGTCGGCTCGGGCTTCGCCCTTGCCGACGACCACACCGTCGAGGTGAATCTCATAGCGATCGGGCGACAGTCGCGTCGAATCCCTGAAACGCACGCGTGGAAGTACCAACCCGAACTCTTGCGCATGCTGTTTGCGGAACGTGGAGATCCGATCCATGAACACGCCTCCGGGCTGGTTCACCACGGGCACCCAGTTGCTACCGAGGTGAATCTCGATGGGCTCTACCCGCAGCAGTGCGTAGGGGTCGTCGGAGCCCGAGGCCGATGTGCCTGGGGTGGCATCGCTGTCGTCAGCAAGTGCTCCATCAGCCGAGGCAGTGGGGGATGCAGCGGCATCGGGGGAAGCGGTTTTGCTCGCGCGGTAGAGCAGGGTGCCCGCAAGCAAGAAGCAGGCGGTGAGCGCGAGCGTCGGCAAAGCCGGGATGCCGGGCAGCAACAGCAAGCCACCGAGTGCCATCGCCACCAGCAGAAGCGTCTTGGGGAAGGAGCCCACTTGGCGCATCGCCTCACGGCTGAGGTTGGCGTCCGAGGAGGAGCGGGTGACGATGATGCCGGTGCCAACCGCGATCACGAGCGCGGGCACCTGGGTCACGATGCCGTCGCCGATGGTCAGCAGTGTGTAGGTTTGCAGCGCCTGGGCCCACGGCATGCCGTGCTGCATGACGCCGATGATCAGTCCACCGATGATGTTGATCAGGAGGATGATGATGCCCGCGATGGCATCGCCCTTGACGAACTTGCTGGCGCCGTCCATCGAGCCGTAGAAGCCGGCCTCCTTCTCGAGGTTCTTGCGCCGACGCTGCGCTTCGGCCTGATCGATGAAGCCCATGTTGAGGTCGGCATCGATGCTCATCTGCTGGCCTGGCATGCTGTCGAGCGTGAAGCGCGCGGCAACTTCCGAGACGCGCTGCGCACCGCTGGTCACCACCACGTACTGCACGACGATCAGGATCAGAAAGACGATCAGACCAATCACGTAGTTGCCACCGACCACGAAGGCGCCGATAGCACCGATGACGCGGCCCGCGTCGCCGTCCGACAAGATCAATCGGGTGGCTGCCACGTTGAGAGAAAGCCGGAACAGCGTGGCGATCAGCAGCAGTGACGGGAAGGTGGAGAACTCCACCGGCCGAGCCATGTAGAAAGTCAGCAGCAGTACCAGGAAGGCAAAGCTGAAGTTGCACAGGATCAGGAAATCGAGCAGTCCGCTGGGGATGGGGGCGAACAGCACCACCAGCACGCCGAGCACCAGCGCCACGAGCGCAATATCGCTGTTTCTGCCGAGTGCGCGAGCGAATGCGTTCATCGTGTTCCTCCCGCAGCGGCACTGCCCTGGCGCTGTTCGCGCATCGCGAACACCCAGACGATGATTCGTGCGACCTGGGCGTAGAGCTCCGGAGGCACCGCGTGGTCGACCGGTAGCTCGCGGTACAGGCGCCGTGCAAGGACGGGGTTCTGTACCACCGGAATGCGGTGGCGGGCCGCAATCTCACGCATCGCAGCGGCCATTGGGCCTACGCCCTTGGCCAACAACTGGGGAGAGACCATGCGGCCGTGTTCGTACTTGAGCGCCACCGCCACGTGCGTTGGGTTGGTGATCAGCACGTCGGCGTTGCGCGTCTGCCGCAGCGACTGGCTGCGCTTGAGCGTTTCGCGGCGCAGTTCGCGCAGGCGAGCGCGGATGCGCGGGTCACCCTCGCGGTTCTTGACCTCGTCCTTGAGTTCGCGTTGGCTCATGCGCATCTTCTTGGCGAACTCGTGTCGGGTGTACATCCAGTCGAGTAGCGCGATCAGGCCGAGCACCAGCGCCATCTTGAGACCGACGCTCGAAAGGTCATCGATAAGGGTGCGCAGGTAGCCGATGGGTGCCAGTGACGCCAGCGCATAGAACTGGTCGGTGAGCGCTTGCAGCCCAAGGACGGCGACCAGCGTGAGCAACGTCAGCTTGATGACGGCGCGCAGAGCATCGAACAGCACGCGCATCGAAAAAATCCGCTTCAGACCCTGGACTGGATTGATGCGGTTGAAGTCCATCTTGACTGGTTCGAACGAGAACACCGGACCGGTCTGCATCATGTTGCCGATGACGGCCGCCACCATCGCAACGGCGAAGAACGGCCCCAGGAGCATGAGCGCTGCACGCAAGGCGCGTTCGATCGTCGGCCAGAGTCCGGCGCCCGATGCGTCCAGGCGGCTCGCATGAATCAGCAAGGCCTGATCGAAGCGGAACTGCTCCGCTGCGACACCGAAGCCGCGCCACGTGAGATAGACCACAGCCGCGAAAAAGACCGTCGCGGACACGACGTCCGCGCTCTTGGCGACTTGCCCGCGTTCACGGGCTCGTTGCAGCTTATAGGGCGTTGCCGCCTCGTTGCGATCGAGATCCTGTTCGGCCATCAGCGCACCTGCCCTGGCCGCACGGGCACTGCGGTGAATATTTGATCCCAGGTGGTCGCGATGCCAGCGTAGACCCTGGTCATCACGCCGCCGATGCCAGTGAACCACATGGACAGGGCGATCAGGCCGGCAATGATCTTGACCGGAATGCCCATGGCGAACATGTTCATTTGCGGGAGGTTGCGCCCCACGACACCCAACACGAATTCAACCAGGAGAATGCAGAAGACGACGGGGGCCGCCAGGGCGAAGCCGAGCGCAAACAGCCCCGCAGCCTGCTTGAGTAGAGGCAACGCGGCGTGAGCGACAGACCAGGGCGCACCGATGGGAAACCGCTCGATGCTCAAGCTGAGCCCTCGCAGCAGCGCGTGATGGCCATCGATCAGGAAGAAGACGAGCACGGCCAGATAACCGAAGGCCGACGTGAGGATCGGTATGGGGCGCTGGGTGGTGGGGTCGAGCACTTGTGCGATGCCGAAGCCAAGTTGGACGTCGAGGATTTGCCCGGCCACCGAGAAGGCCCCGAACGCCAGAAGAACGCCCAGGCCCAGCGTGGCGCCCAGCGAGATCTCGGCAAGGGCGGCACTGAGCAGAGCACTCCAGCCACTGAACTCCGCGCGAGGCGTTGGCAGCCCGGCCGCGATGGCGATCGACAGGGCGAGGATCGCCAGGGTGCGCACGATTGTGGGCAAAGGCAGCGCGTAGAAGACAGGGGTCATCAGGAAGGTCGCTGCAACGCGAAGGCTCAACAGCCCTGTCGAGATCACCCAGGCGACGCCGAATCCGGGCGCCAGCATGTCGGGCAGCGACGGTGCTGCGGGCATTGAAGAACTGAAGCCTGTTTGGGAAAGGAGGGACGAGCGGGGGCGCTTAAAACATTGCGGGAATACCGCTCCAGAGCTGGAGCGTGAATTGCGACAACTTTCGCAGCATCCAGGGCCCCGCGATGACCAAAACTGCCCCGGCTGTGAAAAGCTTAGGAACAAAGGTCAGAGACATTTCCTGAACCTGTGTGACGACCTGCAGCACGCTGATCGCAATGCCCACAAGCATGGTCAGTCCCAACAATGGAAGACAGACCAGGAACCCCGTCCAAAAGAGGTCCGCCATCATCTTTAAGGCTAAGTCTGCGTGCATGCTTTCAATCCCCCTGTACCTGCGCTCGAGCACCACTTTTAAATGAAAGTTGCGCGCACTATTTTTTATCTGTTTGTAATCATTGTATCGCTGCAGGGTTATGTCTGATCTTTGAAAATTTCTAATACTTTTGATTTCAATCCATCATATTGATGATTAAGTATTAATTCGTATGAATTGAATTTGAATTGCATGTGAAATATTTCACGTTTTTAAGGCTCTGGAGTTCATTGGTAACCGATGTACTACGGAAACCAGTGATACTTTTTAAAGGCGATTTTGTGGTTTTTTTGATGAATTTTTGGGGTATGCAGACACGGTTCACATTCCCCTTGCGTATGCCCTTCCTGATCCGTGCAGTAGTCCCGCGCGTCAGGCGCGGACGAGTGGGTCAGTGCTTGAGGCGGGACGTTCGCAATGATGTTGGTTTGGCGCTCATGCAGTTGTTCACTGCTGCGCAGGCTACGCGAGGAAGATCAAGAGCGCGAACCAAACCAAGCCTAGTCTGCACCGGGTCCAAGTCGAACGTGAGCCGTGGTGAGCGTGCACGCTGCTTGCTGATTTTTCCGCGCTTATGCGGTCGACACTTCCATTGACACTCAAGGCGTCTATTCGCACTGAGCGTACGTCTCGACCTCATCTATCGGTCGATGGATATCGGCCTGCGCTCGATTTGCAAAGTGGGGTCACTGGATGCGGAGCTCGCGAGGTGGAGGGGGCGGTTCGGCAGGTTGCGTCAACGCGCACTGCCGTGCGTTCCGATATCGCGAACTGAGAGGGGGGATCCGCCGCCGATAGCCAGGTGTTTGCGTGCCTGTGGTTATCGTCGGTTGGGCAATCTGCTCGTCGTTGGCGCAGAAACGGGTTGCATCAGCGACGCCCCGATGGGGCAGGGGGGCCACAAGCCGGCAACGGACCGTCGCACGTGTTGGACGGCTGCTTCAGACTGATTGCAGCCGCTCAGATTTTGAGCCCATATGACTGCCTGCCTCGGAAGCAGTCATTCGTTGGCTGTCAGCGACCGTGCGCTTCAGATCTCGGTCTGCTCCGAAATCTCCAATGCGTCGTCGACATCAATGCCGAGATATCGCACGGTGGACTCGAGTGTCGAGTGCCCGAGCAGCAGTTGCACCGCGCGCAGATTCTTCGTGCACCGATAGATCAGCGCAGCCTTGGTGCGTCGCATCGGATGGGTCCCGTAGTCGACACGATGAAGCCTCGGTTCAATTCGCTTCTACGACAGTCCGCCGACAGGCAATCCTTAGGCGAACTCAATGATCAAGCGATGGAATATGCATTGTGGACCGGCATGACCGTCTCTAACCTTGGGCGACATCCTCCACCGCCCAAAGCTTCGACATGTCTTTTGACGAACCGGCCATTCACGACTTTCACGCCCGAACCTATCCGCTGAGAATTCACTCGGGGACGGATGCGCTGATCGAACTCCCCCGGGAACTCCAGCGCGCCGGCGCCTCCCGTGCGCTGATCCTGTGCGGGCGCAGCGTTCGTGAGCGCACCGGGCTCACGCAAGTGATCGAAACCTTGGCGGGTGGCCGCATCGTCGGCATCTTCTCGGGCATCTCCGAAGGCGCGCCTGCGGAGTGCCTCGAGGAGGCTGCTGCGAAGGCGCGCGAGGTGCAGGCCGACGCGCTCATTGCTGTCGGTGCAGGCAGCGTGATCAAGGGCGTGCGCATCGTTGCCATGTTGCTCGGGGAGAACCGTTCCCTGCTGGAAATGGCAACGGTCCATCGCGATGACGAGCCGCCGGTGAGTCAGCGCCTGGCTGCGCCGAAGATGCCAATCTTCAATGTGCTGACCTCGCCAACCTCGGCGCAGAACCGTGGCGGTTCGGCAGCGCGCTATCGTGGATCCGCGCATCACCTGGAATTTTTCGATCCGAAGACCCGACCACGCGCGGTGTTCTGGGACACGAGGGCGCTGGCCACTGCGCCGGCGGCGCTCGCGCGCTCCACGAGCTTCGAGGTCTACTGGTGGGCCTTGATGTGCATGGGGGCCGTGCGCACAGCCAACCCGCTGGTCCAGGCCAGTCGACGGCACGCGTGGGAGCTGGCACGACACGCTTATCCGAAGCTGGGCGAAGCGGACGATGCGGCTGCCCGGCTCGACCTGTGCGCTGCTGCGTTGCTGCAAAACCGCGACGAGGAAGATGGCGGGCGGCCCTGGTCATGCCAGCTGCTGGCGCGCGCGGCCTACGCATCCGCCGTCGGCGTCTTCAACCACTACGAGGGAGTGACGCAATCGCGCGGCTATGCTGCCTTTGCACCGGCCATGATCCGTGAACTGGGTGCGGCAGTGCCCGAGGTGGCGCACGCGATGGGCGAGGCACTGGGCATGGAACTGCCATCGAACGGCAACGGCACCGAGGCGGCAGAGCAGGTCGCGGCGCAAGTGGCACGCAACTTCCAGGCGCAAGGGTGGCGGACCGACTTGCACGATTGTGGAATCCCCGCCGCCGATGCGCCCCGGCTGCTCGCGCTCGCACTGCGCAACTTCAACGCCAATCACGACCGGCTGCTGGATCGCCATCGCGAGGCGATGCTCGCCGCCATCACCAAGACGATTGCTCCCTAGCGCTCAGGTGGCGCTGTTTCGCACCTCCTGCTGGATCCACTGAAGAAAGGACCCGAAGGCCGGTGTCGCCGCACGCGCCGTGGACCACACGAGGTAGTAGCCGTTGTCGCTGCGCGCGACCAGGTCGAAGGGGGCGACGAGTGTGCCGACCTTGAGCAACTCCACAGCGTAGGCGCGCTGGACGATGGCGACACCCAGCCCATCGACAGCCCCCTGGATCGCCAGCGAGGAGTTCTCGAACGACAAGCGGCGCTTGGGCTTGAGCTTCGTCAACCCGGCGTGGTCGAGCCAGCGTTGCCAGTCGTCCATGCGACGCACGGAATGCAGGAGCGTCGCCTTCGACAGGTCGGCGGGTGTCGCGAGCGGGCATGTGTCGCGCAGGAATGCGGGGCTGCACACGGGTTGGAAGGCGTCGTCGAACAACCTCAGACCGTCGAGGCCTGGAGGTACATCGGTCCCCATGAAGGAGGCCATGTCCACGTCTTCGGCTTCGAAGCGGATTTCGCGGAAGCTCGTCATGAGCTGGATGTCCAGCTCGGGATGCGCCCCGTGGAAACGGGACAGGCGGGGCACCAGCCACTTCTCTGCGAGCGTGGGCAGCAGGCAGAGCTTGAGCGTGTCGTGACGCGGTCCGCGCGCGATGGCGTTCAGCGTCAGTTCGATCGTCTGAAATGCCTGCGTGAGCGCGGGCCGCAGCACCTGGCCCGCGTCCGTCAGTTCGACCGAGCGGCCCTTGCGCCGAAGCAGCGGCACGCCCACGACTTCCTCGAGCAGTTTGACTTGCTGGCTCACCGCGCCAGGTGTGACGCACAACTCCGCCGCAGCATTCGAGACGCTTTGATGGCGCGCCGTGGCTTCGAAGGCGCGCAGGCCGAGCAGGGGCAGGCGGCTACGGTTCATTTTTAGTGCTTCTAAAAGATGTAAAGGAAAAAACTGCCTTGTTTCAGGATGGGCGGCTACATAAACTGAAATCTAGCCAATCTAAAACGACGAGGCAATACATGGAAATCACCAAGTACCCTGAACCGCACTTCCGCAATGATGCGGACGGCATGACGCTGCTGGGGGCGCGCTACCGCGACACCGGCGAGTTGCGCTTCCCACCACCCGAGTTTCTCCAGGCCGGAGAGGCCGCGGAGCCGGTCTCGATGGGCGCCAGCGGGCGTCTGTACACCTTCACCACGGTTCACCCCGCCAAGGCGGCCGCGTACGCGCTGGGCATGGTCGACTTCGACAACGGCATGCGGGTGTTTGGCCGTCTGGCCTGGCCGGAGGGCCGCGAGCCCGCCATCGGTGACCTGGTGCATGCCGTCGCGTTCGAACTCCCGGACGGCACGCCGGATTACGCCTTTGCGCCGCTGAAGGGAGCCACAGCATGAACGAGCCGTTGATCACCGGCGTCGGCATCTCCGACTTCGGCCGCTTTGCGCATCTCAACGAAGAGGCGCTCGCGCAGGCCGCCATCCTGTCTGCGTTGAAGGACGCGGGTGTGGGCATGCGCGATGTGCAGGCCTTTTACTGCGGCAACGCGCTCGGCGGCCACCTGCCCGGCCAGCGCGCGCTGCGCGAGCTGGGCACCGGCGGCGAAGCCGTCTACAACATCGACAACGCCTGCTCGAGCGGGGCCACCGCGTTTCACCTGGCGTTGCAGGCGCTTCGCGCGGGGCAGTACGAGACGGTGCTGGTCTTCGGCATGGACCACCTGAGCGGTCTCGGCGGCGGCGCGCTGCCCATGAACGAACGCGACTGGAACAACCGGCGCGGCATGATCATGCCCGCGCTCTACGCGATGCGCGCGAAGCGCTACATGCACGAGCGCGGCGTTCCGGCCGAGGTGTTGGCGGATGTGGCGGTGAAGAATCGGCGCCACGGCATGCTCAACCCCATCGCGACCTTCTGCCGTCCCGTGACGCGCGAAGAGGTGCTGGCTTCGCGCATGGTGGCCGATCCGCTGACGCTGCTGCAGTGCTGCCCGGGTGTGGTGGACGGCGCTGCCGCACTGGTGCTGAGCACGCGTCCTTCCCGAGGCACGGCGAAGCCGGTGCGCGTGCTGGCCTCGGTGGTGCAATCGGGCCTGTTCGAGATCCACCAGGTGGACATGACCGAGGCGGAAATCACGCGGCGCGCAGCGCGGCTGGCGTATGAGCAGGCCGGTGTCGGTGCTGACGATCTCAGCCTGATCGAGCTGCACGATGCCTTCACCATTTCCGAGCTGCTGTACTACGAGGCACTCGGCCTGTGTGAGCCCGGGGAAGGGCCAGAACTGCTGGCCAGCGGCGCCACGGCGCTCGGCGGGCGCATTCCCGTGAACGCGAGCGGCGGTTTGCTGGCCAAGGGGCATCCGCCGGGCGCCACGGGTGTCGCGCAGATCGTCGAACTGTGCGAGCAGCTGCAGCAGCGCGCCGGCAAGCGGCAGGTGCAAGGCGCCCGCCTTGGCCTGAGCCAGGTGACGGGCGGCGGCATCTGGGGGGTGGACCACGCCGCGTGCTCCATTCACATCCTCGCCGCCTGAAGAAGGAGCCTGCCATGACAGACAACATCATCCCCAGCGGACTCACCGGCCTGACCGCCATCGTCACGGGGGGCGCCCGGGGCATCGGCCTGGGCATCGCCCGAAGCCTGGCCGAGGTCGGATGCCGCATTGCCCTCTGGGACATCGACGCGGACGCGCTCCATGCCGCGACTGCAGCGCTCAGAGCGGAAGGTGCCGAGGTGTCTGCGCGCCGCGTGAGCGTGACGTCGCCGGAAGATGTCCAGGCCGCCACCTCCGAGCTCCTGGAGCGCAACGGGCGCATCGACGTGCTCGTCAACAACGCGGGCATCGGCGGCGACAAGCTCGTCACGAAGATGGAGCTCGACTTCTGGCAGCGCGTCATCGAGACCAACCTGACCTCGCAATTCATCTGCTGCAAGGCGGTGCTTCCGACGATGGTCGCGCAGAAGTTCGGCCGAATCATCAACCTGTCTTCGCGCGCCTGGCTGGGCAACCGCGGACAGGCCAGCTACTCGGCGTCGAAGGGCGGCGTCGTCAGCCTGACCCGCAGCCTGGCGCTGGAGTTCGCGCGCAGCGGCGTCACGGCCAATGCCATTGCGCCAGGGATCGTGGAAACCCCGCTGTTCGGCACGCTCGCGGCCCAGGCCCAAGAAGATCTCAAGCGCACCGTTCCCATGCAGCGCATCGGCCAGGCCGAAGATGTCGCCAACGCGGTGCGCTTCTTTGCTTCGCCGGCGTCCAGCTATGTGACGGGGCAGGTGTTGTACGTGTGCGGCGGGCGCAGCCTGAGCAGCGCATCGGTCTGACACCGGCCCCAAGGAGACATCATGAAAAGAAGAGAATTCACGCTGGCAGCCGCCGCCGCGCTGCTGGCACCGGCAGCGTCCGTGCGGGCAGACAACTACCCGTCGAAACCCGTGCGCCTGATCGTGCCGTATCCGCCCGGTGGTGGCACCGACACCGTGGCCCGCGCCGTGTTCGAGCGTGTCGCCACGCTCATGGGGCAGCCCTTCGTGGTGGACAACAAGGCCGGCGCCGGCACCACCATCGGCCTGGGCGAACTGGCGCGGTCCCGCCCCGATGGCTACACCGTCGGCGTCGGCGGCACCAGCGACCCGCTGCTGCCCCTTCTGTACGACAGGCTGGCGTTCAATCCCTCGGCCGACCTGGCCTTCGTGGCCACGCTGGCGACCGTGCCGATCGTGCTGGCTGCCGGCCCGAGCATTGCCGCCAAGAGTTTGCAGGAGTTGCTCGCGACGGGCCGTGCAAAGGGCGCGCAAGCGCTGGCCTATGCCTCGCCCGGGACCGCCTCGCCGCACCATCTGGCAGGCATCTACCTGGGCGAGATGGCGGGCCTTCCGCTGGTGCATGTGCCGTACAAGGGCACCTCGCAGGCGCTGACCGATCTGGTCGGTGGTCACGTGCCGCTCGCCATGCTGGGCCTGCCTTCGGCCTTGCCGTTCGCACGCCAAGGCAAGCTGAAGATCCTCGGCGTCGCGACCGCGCAGCGCTCCGCCCTGGCGCCCGAGATCCCCACCATCAGCGAGAGCGGGGTGCCGGGCTTCAATGCCGGCTACTGGTGGCATGTGACCGTGCCGACCGGCACGCCGCAAGCAGTCATCGCGCAGCTGCGCGATGCGGTGGACAAGGCGCTGCGCACCCCGGCGCTGACCGAGTCCCTGCTCAAGAGCGGCTTCGAGCCGATGCTGCTGTCGCCCGCCGAGGCGGAGAAGGCACTCAGGGAGGACACCGCCAAGTGGACGAAGGTGATCCGCGCGAACAACCTTCGCGGCGGCTGACCGAGGAGACGAATCGACATGCTTGGAGACTCCCTCAACGGCATCCGCGTCATCGACTTCACCCAGGTCGCCGCAGGACCGGTGTGCACGCAGACACTCGCCGACCTCGGCGCGGATGTCGTCAAGATAGAGGCGCCCACGGGCGAGTTGTGCCGCGCGCTGGCACCCTTCGTCCAGGGGCAGAGCCTCGGATTCATGGCGCTCAACGGCAACAAGCGCAGCGTGGCGCTCGACCTCAAGAATCCGCAGCAGCGCGAAGCGGCGCTCCAGCTCGCCGCCGACGCGGACGTGGTGGTCGAGAGCTTCCGTCCCGGCGTGATGCAGCGGCTCGGCCTGGGCTACGAGGACGTGCGGCAACGCAATCCGGGCGTCATCTATTGCTCCGTCTCTGCTTACGGGCAGGAGGGGATGTGGCAGCACAAGCCAGGCGTTGATGGTGTGCTGCAGGCGGTCTCCGGCCTGATGAGCGTGACGGGCTTGCCGGAGGCGCCGCCATGCAAGGTGCAGGTGCCGGTCGTCGACATGGTGACCGGCTACGTCGCCGCCATCGGCGTGCTGGGAGCGCTGGCGCGGCGCCGACGTGAGGGAGAGGGCGATCGCGAAGGCCAATGGATCGACGCCAGCATGTTTGCGTCCGCCATCGCGTTGCAGCAGATGAGTTTCGCCAGCTACTTCGCCGACGGGGTTCCCCCGGCGCGCATCGGCAGCGCCGCGCCCTATGCCGCGCCCAACGAGGCACTGCGTTGTGCGGATGGCTGGATCATGCTTGCCGCCTACCACCCGTCGCGCTGGGAGGCGCTGTGCGGGGTCCTCGAATGCCCCGGGCTGCTGACCGACCCACGCTTTCGCGAACTGTCGGGCCGCATTGCGCACCGTCGCGAGCTGGTGCAGTTGCTGGAAGAGCGCATGACGCGCCGCCCGCGCGCCGAATGGCTGAAGCGCTTCGAGGCGGTGGACATCATCTGCGCGCCGATCAACGACTACTCGGAAGTCATCGCCTCGCCGGCATTCGCGGATGCGAGGTTGTCCGAGACGGTGCGCCATCCGATTGCCGGCGAGCTGACCCTGCCCGGGACGCCGTTGCGCGCGGTGGGCGAGGTGCCGCGCGCCCGACGTCCCGCGCCGCTCGTGGGCGAGCACACCCGCGAGGTGTTGCGTGCCGCCGGGATCGCTCACGACAACGAAGGAGACACGACATGCCTGTAACGCTCGAGGTGCGCGATTTCATTGCCACCGTGACCCTGAATCGCCCGGAGGCGATGAACGCGATCGACCCGGAGTCCGCCGCGCAGTTGCACGAAGCCTGGAACGAGATATCGGTTCGCAAGGACGTGCGGGTCGGCATTCTCACGGGAGCGGGCGAACGGGCCTTCTGTACCGGCGCCGATCTGAAGAAGACCATGCCGCCCGCAGAGAGCTTTGCTGAACTGCATTTCGGCTCGAGGGCCGGCCTCCCGCCCGTGTCGACCCTGCAGACGCCCAAGCCGATGATCGCGGCGATCAACGGCTTCGCATTGGGAGGCGGGCTCGAGATGGCGATGCTCTGCGACATCCGGATCGCCGCGAGCACCGCGGTATTCGGCCTGCCGGAGGTCTGCATCGGGAGCATCCCGGCCGGCGGTGGTACGCAGCGCATCGTGCGCGCGGTGGGCCAGTCGGACGCGATGCTGCTGCTGTTGACCGGCGAGCGTATCGACGCCCAGGAAGCGTTGCGCATTGGCCTGGTCAGCCGGGTGGTTGCGCCACCGGATCTCGCGTCGGCCGCGCGGTCGATCGCGCAGCGCATCGCCTCGAATGCACCCCTGGCCGTGGTCACCGCCAAGAGGCTCGCCCAGGTCGGCCGCGAGCTGCCGTTGACCGCCGGCCTCGAACTGGAGCAGCAGAGCTTCGGCAACCTGCGCGATTCCGACGATCGGATCGAAGGGCGTCGTGCCTTCGCCGAGAAGCGCGCGCCGAGTTTTCAGGGGCGTTGACCCCCGCGAACTGCGCCGGGCGCTTCACGCCGATCAAGACCATTAGAGAGACATGACCCAGGACGCCAAGAATTTCGCCGGCACACGTGCCATTTCCCCGCAGCATCGATTCGATGTGAACGCGCTCGCTGCCTGGCTCGAAAGCAACCTCGAAGGTTTCACCGGCCCCCTCGCGGTAGAGATGTTCAAGGGCGGGCAATCCAACCCAACTTACAAACTGGTGACGCCCACGCGAAGCTACGTGATGCGCGCCAAGCCGGGGCCCGTCGCGAAGCTGCTGCCTTCTGCGCATGCGGTGGAGCGTGAGTTCAAGGTCATGAGCGGCCTTGCCGGTACTGCCGTGCCGGTGCCGCGCGTGTACTGCCTGTGCGAAGACGAGTCGGTCATCGGCCGTGCGTTCTGCATCATGGAGTTCGTCCAGGGCCGCGTGCTGTGGGACCAGTCCCTGCCAGGCATGAGCAACGTTGAGCGCGCGGCGATCTACGACGAGATGAACCGCGTGATCGCCGCCCTGCATGCGGTGAAGTTCGCGGAGCACGGCCTCGCCGATTTCGGAAAGCCCGGGAACTATCTGGAGCGCCAGATCGGCCGCTGGAGCAAGCAGTACGTTGCATCCGCCACTCAGGAGATTCCAGAGATGGACCGGTTGATGGCGTGGTTGCCGGCGCACGTGCCTGAAAGCGCTCGCGATGAACGGATGGTCTCGATCGCGCATGGCGACTTCCGTCTCGACAACCTGATCTTCCACCCTACCGAGCCACGCGCGATCGCCGTGCTCGACTGGGAGTTGTCCACGCTCGGCCATCCGCTCGCGGACTTCAGCTACCACTGCATGTCGTGGCACATCACGCCCCGGATGTTTCGCGGCATCGGCGGACTCGACCTGGAGCGCCTGGGCATTCCGACTGAGAGCGATTACATCCGCAGGTACTGCGATCGCACCGGCATCACGACGCCTGAGGCGCTGGCGCCCGATTGGAATTTCTACCTGGCCTACAACCTGTTCCGCATGGCGGCGATCCTGCAGGGCATCGCCAAGCGGGTCGAGGCGGGCACGGCGTCGAGCGCGCAGGCCGAGGCCGGGGGTGTGCGGCCGATGGCTGAGCTGGCGTGGCAGTTCGCGCAGCGGGCCTGAGCACGATGGCGGCCTACTGGACTCCTTGCCCGTACGGGTTCAGAGCGACTGCAGCCAGGAGAGGTAGCCGGCAGCTCGCCGTTCCGCGCTGCCGTCGAGAAGGAAGATCATTGCCGCCTGCACCGCAAGACCAGCTCCTGCGCCTTGCCAGACGGAGCTCTGCGGCGCAAGGATGACGAGCAGGATCCCGGCTGCGGCGAGCGCGAACTCGATCCAGCGATTCCTCGCAAATTCGTTCATGACGACCTGCATGCGAGGAATTTCCTCGATGCCCAGGCGCACCCGCTCGTTCGCGACGATGTGCTGGACGCGCGCGAGGTCTTGCGGGCTGCGCCACCAGACGGAGCCGCCGACACCCAGCTGGACCAGCGCCGCCAAGACAAGCGGGCCCGCCGCACCGCGCCAGAACGCGCTGTGGCGCCAGGTCCATGCGGCCACGGCGATCGCGGTCACCGCGACGGCGACGAACATCAGGCCACCCCATCGCTCCGCATGGAAGTAGGTCTCGGCCGTGTTCATCCGAAGGTCCGGCGCGGGGAGCCGCTGCATCACGCCTCAGGCCACGGCCGCTCTGGCGAGGGCGGCGTCCTGCTCCGGCGTTCCACCGGACACCCCGAGCGCTCCGGTCAGTGCCCCATCCGCGTCGAAGATCGGCACGCCGCCACCCATCAACAGCAGGCCCCCTGCATGGACGTGATCGAAGTGCGGGGTCGGCGCCCCCAACTGCAGCGGCGCGTTCAGCGACTCGCTGGGCATGCGGAACATCACCGACGCACGCGCCTTGGCCAGCGCCAGTTCGTTCGACGCCAGCCATGCATCGTCCATGCGCGAGAAGGTCACGAGGTTGGCGCCGCGATCCAGGATCGCGAACACCGCGTTGAGGCCCACATCCTTCGCCGCCTGGCGGCCGCGGGCCACGATGCGATGCGCCTCGTCGATGGCGATGTCAGGCATTCTGGGTCCACTCCGTCTCCTGCCATTGCTTGGCCACGTCGACGGTCGCGAACGGGCGCATCGTGCGATACAGGTGTTCCTTGGCGGGGATGATCTCGACCATCGCGTCGATCATTTCCTGCGGGTCTGCCTGATTGGTCAGGCCTTCGGTGAAGTCGGGCATCGGAACGACCGCGGTCTTGGGGTCGTACCACTGGACATGGCTTTCCACGCCCGTGTCGTTGAACCCGGTGAGGAAGGCGCCCGGATTGACGGTGGCCACCTTGACACCGAAGGGCGCGAGCTCGACCTTCATCGAGCCCGCGATGGCCTCGATCGCGTGCTTGGTCGCGCAGTAGATGCCAAGGAACGGCACCACCAGGATGCCGCCCATGGACGAGGTCCACACCACCTTGCCGGAGCGGCGGGCCACCATCTTGGGCACGATGGCCTGGACCAGTTCGAGGTGCCCGAACACATTGATGTCGAACGACTCGCGCGCCCGCTGCATCGGGATGTCGGTGATGGGCCCGGCCTCCATGACGCCGGCATTGAGCACCAGCACGTCAGGGTCGAAGGACCCCGCGTGGGCGATGTCGATCTTGTCGAGCAGGTTGAGCTTGATCACCTCCAGCTCGACGCCTGCTTCGGCCGCATCGGCACGCAGTTCGCGGACCTGCGGCCATGTTTCTGCGCCGGCCACCACCTTGTGGCCAAGCCGTGCCAATGCAATGGCCGTGCCGCGGCCGAAACCGGAGCTTGCGCCCGTCATCAAGATCTTCTGGGACATGGATGAGTACCTGCTAGTGAATCGTGCATTCAGTCTAGGAAGCCCGTACGATCAAAACAATCCCATCAATTCTTGTTGTGCCGGTGAATCCCATTCATCAATTCAAGGGCTGTGACCTGCTCTCCCTGAATGTGTTCCTCGCCGTCGCGGCGCACTCCAGTTTTCGCGAGGCAGGCAAGGAACTCGGCATCACCGCATCGGCGGTGAGCCATTCCATCAAGGCGCTGGAGCAGCGCCTGTCGGTCAGGCTGCTCAACCGGACCACGCGCAGCGTGTCGCTGACCGATGCAGGGGAGCGATTGGCGGCCACGCTGCGGCCCGCACTCTCGTCAGTGGCCGGCGCCCTGCAGGAGATCGACAGCTTCGGCGGCATCCCGAGCGGCACCCTGCGGATCAATTCCAGCGAAGGCGCGGTCCGCCTGGTGCTGCAGCCGGTGCTGGCGCGCTTTCTGCGCGAGAACCCGCAGGTTCACCTCGACATCGTGTGCGACGGAAAGCTCAGCGACATCGTGGCCCACGGTTTCGATGCGGGCATCCGGCTGGCGGAGGCCGTCCCGCAGGACATGGTGTCGATCCGCGTGGGTGCGCCGGTGCGTTTCGCTGCGGTGGCTTCGCCCGGCTATCTGGCGGCACGTGGACGACCTGCCGTGCCGCAGGATCTGCATGGCCATGACTGCATCCGCTTCCGCTTCGACAGCGGCGCGATCTATCGCTGGGAGTTCGAGCGCCACGGGAATGCCGAGACCGTCAACGTCAACGGTCCGCTCACCCTGACCGACCAGCCCTTGATGGTCGATGCAGCCATCGACGGCATCGGCATCGCCTTCGTGCCCGATCACCTCGCAGCCAGCGCGCTGAGCGACGGGCGACTCGAGCGTGTGCTGGATGCGTGGTGCCCGGCATATCCAGGCCTGTGCCTCTACTACTCCGGCCACCGGCATGTTTCCAGCGCGTTGCGCGCGCTGATCGCGATGCTGCGCGAGGCGCTCCAGAACGACGTTCAGCACGAGCGCGCCTGAATTCGTGCGCGTGAGCGCAGGGCGCGCAGTCATCTGCGCAGCCACGATTTTTCTCAGCTGAATCCGCGGGCGAAAGGAACGCTCTCGGCATCTCCCTGGGGCGGAAGTCCCTCGTCATTTCAACGCGCCGAAGCCTTGCGTATCGCTGCACGAACGACACCCATGAACCCCGCGGCGTCGAGGGCGAAAAGGGCAGGGTCGTTTCAATAGAACTAAAGACAAGGCAGATTATTTGTGCATTGTTCCGGCAGTGCGCGCGGCCTAAAGTTCCAGCACCGAACAACGAAGAGACAAGCTTTCTCTGCAAGGAGGAAGTCAGCGCGAATGCAACCGGTGCATGTGGGCTTCCGCCTGCGAAGCCGTGCGCTGCGCGTGTGTGCGAATGCCATGAACCCTTCCCTGGAATCGATCACCCGGCCCGACCCGAACGCACCGCTGCTGCGCGTGCGCGACGTGGTCGTCAGGTTTGGCGGCATCGTCGCGCTCGATCAAGTGAGCTTCGATGTACCCAAGCAGAAGATCGTTGGACTCATCGGGCCCAACGGCGCGGGAAAGACCACGCTGTTCAACTGCCTGAGCAGACTGTACGAGACCACTTCCGGCGGCATCGAACTCGACGGCCTTTCCATCCTGGACCTGCCGGCCCATGCGATGGCGGAACGCGGCATCGGACGCACGTTCCAGAACCTCGCGCTGTTCCCGAGTGCGACCGTGTTCGAGAACATCCTCATCGGCTGCCATACGCGCAAGCACGGCAATCTCCTGGCCGACATGCTCAGCCTGCGGCGCAGCCGGCAGGTCAACCGCGCGGCGGCTGCCGTGGCGAACGAACTGATCGCCTATCTGCGACTGGGCGACGTCGCGTACCGCAAGGTCGCCCAGCTGCCCTTCGGCACGCAAAAGCGCGTGGAGTTCGCGCGAGCGCTGGCGATGAAGCCCCGGCTGCTGCTGCTGGACGAGCCGGCTTGCGGCCTGAACCACGAAGAAGTCGAGGGCCTGGCCGAGCTCATCCGCGGGACGCAGCGTGACTTCGACCTGACGGTGTTGCTGGTGGAGCACCACATGGGCCTGGTGATGGGCATCTCGGACTGGATCGTTGCACTCAACTTCGGCCGCAGGATCGCCGCCGGGACACCTGCCCAGGTGCAGGCGAGCCCGGAGGTCATCGCGGCATACCTGGGGGAATCCAAATGACGCCACTGCTGCAGGTGAAGAAGTTGTCCGCCTCCTACGGGGCCATCACGGTGCTGCACGGCATCGACCTCGACGTGAAGCGCGGCAGCGTCACAGCGCTGCTTGGCGCCAACGGAGCGGGCAAGACGAGCGCGCTGAGAGCCATCTGCGGTCTGTTGACGCGCAAGGGATCCATGGAGCTGGACGGCAAGCCGCTCACAGGCATGGGCACGGAGGACATCGCCCGTCTGGGCATCAGCCACGTGCCCGATGGGCGCGGCACCTTCACCCATCTGAGTGTCGAGGACAACCTGCGCCTGGGCGGGATCTTCCAGAAAGACAAGAAGCAACTGGCGTCCGACATCGAGCGGATGTACGAGTACTTCCCGATCCTCAAGGCGCGCCGCCTGCAGCAAGCCGGCCTGCTTTCGGGAGGGGAGCAACAGATGCTTGCCGTGGGCAGGGCTTTGATGTCGCACCCTCGCTTGCTGCTGCTCGACGAGCCGTCGTTTGGCCTAGCGCCCAAGGTTGTCGCGGAGATCTTCGCGATCTTCCGCCAGCTCAACGAGAAGGAGGGGCTGAGCATTCTGCTGGTCGAGCAGAACGCAGCCCTGGCCCTCGAAATTGCGCAGGAGGCCTACCTGATCGAGACAGGCCGCATCGTCTTCTCGGGTTGCGCCGCCAGTGTGCAGAACAACGAAGAAATCCGTCGCGCATACCTGGGAGGCTGAACATGGAACTGCTCGTTCAACAGGTCACCGCCGGTCTTGCGACCGGTGCCATCTATGCCTGCGTCGCGCTGGCGATCGTCATGATCTACCGGGCCATCGGCCACGTGAATTTCGCGCAGGGCGAGATGGCCATGGTCTCGACCTACCTGGCCTGGCAGCTCATCGAGTTCGGACTGCCGTACTGGCTGGCCTTCGTGCTGACGCTGGTGCTTTCCTTCGTGCTGGGCGCCATGGTCCAGCACCTGCTCATCCGCCGGATCCGCAACGCATCGGACATCAACCAGATCATCGTCTTCATCGGCGTGCTGCTGGTGCTCAACAGTGTGGCCGGGTTCATCTGGAGCTACACCGTCAAGCCGTTCCCTTCGCCCTTCGGGACGGCACCTTTCATGGGCAGCCCCCTGGCCAGCGCGCACCAGGTGGGAATGATCGGCGTGATCCTCGTCGTGCTGCTGCTGCTGTTCCTTTTCTTCCGCTTCACCCGCACCGGTCTGGCGATGCGCGCGGCGGTGAGCAATCCGAACTCCGCCCGGCTGCTGGGCATCCGGGTCAAGGCGCTCGAAGCGCTGGGGTGGGGCATGGCCGCCAGCATCGGGGCCATCGCCGGCATCCTGGTGGCGCCCATCGTTTTTCTCGAACCGAACATGATGGCCGGCATCGTCATCTACGGCTTTGCAGGTGCCGTGCTCGGCGGCTTGAACAGCCTGCTCGGCGCGCTGATCGGCGGGCTGCTTCTGGGCGTGCTGGAAAACCTCATCAGCACCTTCGTTCCGGTCGTCGGCGGGGAGCTGAAGTCCACCATCGCACTGATCGCGATCGTGGTCGTGCTTCTGGTCCGTCCGCAGGGCCTCATCGGCAAGCCAACAACGCACAGGGTATGACCGCTTCATCCAACTCCCGCTCCCCAGCCGGCCGGTACGGCCCTGTGATCGCGATCCTCGTTGCTGTTCTGGTGCCCGTACTGGCGAAGGACTTCTTCGTCTTCCAGGCCACGCAATTGATGGTCTATGCCATTGCCATCATGGGCTTGAACATTCTGGTCGGCATCAACGGGCAACTCTCGCTGGGGCATGGCGCTTTCTATGCATTGGGCGCCTACACCGTCGCCATCCTCATGGACGGCTACGGAATGCCCTATGGGTGGGCGCTGCCCGTCGCGGCGTTGATCACCTTCGCCGCGGGCTTTGCCTTCGGACTGCCGGCGCTTCGCCTGGAGGGCATCTACCTCGCGCTGGCCACTTTCACGCTCGCCATTGCGCTGCCTCAGATCCTGAAGCTGTCGGTGCTTGACCCGTGGACCGGCGGCGTGCAGGGCATTTCCATCACGAAGCCTGAGGCGCCGGCGTTCCTGCCGCTCAATGCGGACCAGTGGTTGTATGTCCTGACCCTGGTCGTCACGTGTCTTGTCTACTGGCTGGCCCGCAACCTCATCGGCAGCAGGACGGGCCGGGCGCTCACGGCCGTGAAGGACAACGCGCTGGCCGCGCGCACGATGGGCATCAACGTGGCGCTCTACAAGACGCTGGCGTTTTCCGTCAGCGCCTGCTTCACCGGCATCGCGGGGGCTCTCAGCGCGATCGTCGTCCAGTACGTCTCGCCGGACAGCTTCAGCTTCTATCTGTCGGTGGCCATCCTGGTCGGGCTGGTGGTCGGCGGCGTCGGCTGGCTGCCGGGCGCTTTTCTCGGTGCCGCCTTCATCCTCTTCGTGCCCAACATCGCCGAGGGCGTGTCCAAGGGCCTGTCGGGCGCCGTCTACGGCGTGCTGCTCATCGCACTCATCGTGCTGCGCCCCGGCGGCTCGGCAGGGTTCGGCGCCGCCTGGCGCGGACTGCTTTCACGCACCGGGCGCACGACGCGCCAGATATCGCTTTCACAAGAAAAGGAGACAGGATCTTGAACACGCACACGCGCTTTTCCAGAAGAACCGGCCTCACGGCCTTGGCCGCCCTGCTGATAGGGGGACCGCTGACCGGACGGGCTCAGAAACGATACGGCCCCGGCGTCACCGACACCGAGATCAAGATCGGCAACACCAGCCCTTACAGCGGCCCGGGGTCGGCCTACGGTGCGATCGCGAAGATGCATGCGGCGTACTTCAGGATGATCAACGAGAAGGGCGGGGTCAACGGCCGCCGGATCAACTACCTTTCCTACGACGATGCATTGAGCCCGCCCAAGACCGTCGAGCAGACGCGCAAGCTGGTCGAACAGGACCAGGTGCTCGCCGTGTTCAATTCGGTCGGCACCGCGGCCAACCTGGCGGTGCAGAAGTACCTGAACAACAAGAAGGTGCCGCAGCTCATGATCGGCGCCGGATCGACGCGGCTGATCGATCCGAAGACCTTCCCCTGGACCATCGGCTGGCAGCCGACGTACCACAGCGAAGGCGCGATCTACGCGAAGTACATCCTGGCCAACATTCCCGATGCGCGGGTCGCCATCCTGTCGCAGAACGACGATTTCGGTCGCGACTATCTCGGCGGCCTCAAGGCGGGATTCGGCGACAAGGCCAAGAGCCTGATCGTCTCGGAGACCACCTACGAGCCCACGGATGCGACCGTCGACTCGCAGATCCTCAAGATGAAGGCTTCGGGCGCCAACGTGCTGGTGAACATCACCACCCCGAAGTTCGCCGCCCAGACCATCAAGAAGGTGGCCGAGATCGGCTGGAAGCCGACGCACTTCCTGACCAGCATCTCGATCTCGATGGGCGCCGTGATGCGGCCCGCGGGCCTGGAGAACGGGCAGGGGATCATCAGCGCGGCCTACCTGATGGAGGCGACCGACGACCGCTGGAAGGACTACCCCGAGATGCGGGAGTGGAACGCCTTCATGGACAAGTACCTGCCCGACGCCAACAAGGCCGACTGGATGAACGTCTTCGGCTATGTGGCTGCGCAGGCCTTGGTGCATGTGCTGCAGCAGTGCGGCGACGACCTCTCGCGCGAGAACCTGATGAAGCAGGCCGCCAGCATGAAGAACGTGCGCTTCAAGCTGATGCTGCCGGGCATCTTCGCCAACAGCAGCGACAAGAACTTTTTCCCTGTGCGGCAGCTGCAGATGGTGCGCCTGAATGGCCAGAAATGGGAGCCGTTCGGCTCCGTCATGGGCAGCGACGAATAGACCACGGAATCCAGGAAAGAACCATGCACGACTACAAGATGCTCATCGACGGGCAATGGCTGGACGCCCGTTCCGGTCAGACGCTCGACACTGAAAATCCCTACACAGGCAAGCCCTGGGCCCGCATTCCCAAGGCGGCGCCCGACGATGCGGATGCCGCCGTGCGCGCGGCCCACCGGGCCTTGAAGCAGGGCCCGTGGGGGTCGCTCACCGCCAGCGGACGCGGCGCGCTCCTGCGCCGGCTGGGCGACCTGATCGCCGGCGAGGCCGAGGCGCTGGCGCGCACCGAGGTCCGCGACAACGGCAAGCTCTTCGCCGAGATGCGCGCGCAGCTGAACGCGGTGGCGCACATGGCGCACTACTACGCGGGTCTGGCGGACAAGGTGGAGGGCAGCGTGCCGCCGCCCGATCGCAGCGGCATGTTCACCTACACGCGCCGCGAGCCCGTGGGGGTCGTCGTCTGCATCGCGCCGTGGAATTCGCCACTGGCTCTGCTCGCGTCGAAGGCCTTTCCCGCGCTGGCCGCCGGCTGCACGGTCGTTGTCAAGCCGTCCGAGTACACCTCGGCCTCTTCGCTGGAGCTCGGTCGATTGTTCGAGCAGGCCGGCTTCCCGCCGGGTGTCGTGAACATCGTGACCGGCCTGGGTGCCGACCTGGGCGAAGCGCTGGTGACGCATGCAATGACGGCCAAGATCGCCTTCACCGGCGGCGAGGCGGCCGGTCAGCGCGTCAACGAATTGGCCGCGCGCGATTTCAAGAGCGTGACGATGGAGCTGGGTGGAAAGTCGCCCAACATCGTCTTCGACGATGCCAACCTGGATGATGCGGTGAACGGCGCAGTCGCGGGCATCTTCGGGGCCGCGGGCCAGACCTGCATCGCGGGCTCGCGCCTGCTCGTGCAGGAGAGCATCCACGACGCATTCGTCGAGCGGCTGGTGGCGGTCGCCAAGGTCGCGCGCCTGGGCGATCCGAACCTGCCTGACACCCAGATCGGTCCGATCGCGACCCGGCCTCAGTACGACAAGATCCTGAAGTACATCGAGATCGCGAAGAACGAAGGCGGCCACTGCGTGCTGGGCGGACGCCCGAGCGCAGAGCTCGGCGGCCTGTTCGTCGAGCCGACGATCTTCACCCGCATCCACAACGGCATGCGCATCGCGCGCGAGGAGGTCTTCGGGCCCGTGCTGTCGATCCTCACCTTCAAGGACGAGCGCGAGGCGCTGGAGATCGCCAACGACACCTTCTACGGCCTGGCTTCGGGTGTCTGGACCCAGAACATGGGCCGGGCGTTCCGGATGGCCAACGCACTGGAGGCCGGGACGGTCTGGATCAACACCTACCGGGCGCTGGGCGTGCACATGCCGTTTGGCGGCTTCAAGCGCAGCGGGCTGGGGCGCGAGAACGGCCTGGAGGCCATCGAAGGCTACCTGCAGACGAAGAGCGTGTGGCTCAACTACGACGCGCCGACCGCGAATCCGTTCGTGATGCGCATCTAGTGCCAGCCCAGCCCCAAGCCATCAGGAACAACGCCTCTCATGACACAGACAGAACAGTACGACTACATCATCGTCGGCGCGGGATCGGCGGGCTGCGTGCTCGCCAACCGGCTTTCCGAAGACGCTTCGAAAACGGTGCTGCTGCTCGAAGCCGGCCCCGAAGACCGCAGCATGTGGATGAAGATCCCCGCCGGGACGACCAAGGTCTTCCGGCCCAGCGCCGTCAACTGGGGCTACTTCACCGAGCCCGAACCGAACCTGCGCGGCCGGAAGATCTACTGGCCGCGCGGCAGGACACTGGGCGGATCGAGCTCGATCAACGGCATGGTCTATCTGCGCGGCCATCCGGAAGACTACGACCAGTGGGCGCGCCTGGGCAATCCGGGCTGGGGGTGGGATGACGTGGTGCCGTACTTTCGCAAGAGCGAAGATCAGCAGCACGGCGCCAGTGCACTGCATGGTGCCGGCGGCCCGCTGGCCGTGACCGACCCGGTCATCGACGACCCCGCTGGGCGGCTCTTCATCGAGTCGGCGATCAACACCGGCTCGCCCTTGCGCAAGGATTTCAACGACGGCGTGCAGGAAGGCGTTGGGCGGGCGCAGGTCACCGTGCGCGATGGCCGCAGAAGCTCGACCTCCGTCGCCTTCCTGCATCCGGTGCGCGGGCGTGCCAACTTGCACGTCGCCGTCGAAGCGCTCGCCGAAAAAGTGGTGCTCGAAGGCAAGCGCGCCACAGGCGTGAGCTATTCACAGCGCGGCGTCAGCAAGGTTGCCACCGCCCGGTGCGAGGTCATCCTGTGCGGCGGCGTGATCAATTCACCGCAGCTTCTCATGCTCTCGGGCATCGGCCCGGCGGCACATCTGCGCGAGCACGGCATCGACGTTGCGCTGGACTTGCCGGGCGTGGGCGAGAACCTCCAGGACCACCTGTACGTGTACTACGTGGCGAAGTGCGAGAAGTCCATCTCCCTGAACCACAAGCTCTCGGGGCCGAACCTGTACGTCGAGGCGATGAAGTACTTCGCGAACCGCAGCGGCTACCTGAACATCGGCGCGGTCCAGGCGACTGCGTTTGCCCGCGTCGGGCCACAGGCCACCCGACCCGACGTGGAGGTCAGCTTCCGGCCGATGAGCCTGAACATCAGCAAGAAGGGCGACATCGCGCTGGACAGCTTCCCGGGCATCAACGCCTCGTGCAGTTTGCTGCGTCCCCGGGCCCGCGGGCGCATTCGCCTGGCCAGCGCCAATCCGCGCGATTACCCGCGGATCCACGCCAACTACCTGGACAACACAGAGGATCTGCAGGTGATGCGCGAGGGACTTCGCTGGATACGCAAGACCTTCGAGACTGAACCGCTCTCGCGGTTCATCCAGCGCGAACACGCGCCGGGAAATGCAGTCCAGTCGGACAGCGAGTGGGAGGATTTCATCCGCGACTCGGCTCAGTCCGTCTACCACCCGGTGGGCACCTGTGCGATGGGCAACGACGGCATGGCTGTACTGGATCACGAACTGCGAGTGCGCGGCATCGATGGACTGCGCGTCGTGGATGCCTCCGTCATGCCTCGAATAACCTCTTCCAACACGAACGCGCCTGCGATCATGATTGGGGAAAAAGGCGCCGACATGATCCGTGCGACAGAGGGACGTTGACGCCAGATCCCGAACTGCCGAGAACTGGGTTCTTTCTTGCCCGTCGGTGTCGTCTGTTGGCCGCCTGCACATCGGCGGCGCTGATGTGATCTTCGCCAGGGGCGTTTGGACAGGACGGGCGGTTGTACCTCCGAAATTGGCCACTGGATCGGTGAAAGCGCTGGTGCCTGGTTGACTGCTCCGGGGCGGGGAGCGGTCAATCGCGATGCGGTTGCGACCGGCAGCAACCGCTGCATAGCTGTCCTTCGCGTACGCCCGTTCCAGACTGATTGCAGCCGCTCAGATCTTGAGCCCAAATGACTGCCTGCCTCGGAAGCAGTCATTCGTTGGCTGTCAGCGACCGTGCGCTTCAGATCCCTGATGCTGCGCATGATGGCCAACCCAGACAAGCGGTGGGACCATCCAGACACTGGCGAGTCAATGGGCCGGCATCAGCTCCAAGAAATGCTGACGGAAGCGGCGCAGCTCGCGCAGCAGAGGCTCGGCGGAGACGCGCGGGCCATGGCGCGCGTACTGGACCTGACGCCTCGGTTGCCGAAGGAGGCTGGTGTCAAGAAGGCCCTGAAGCGTTCGGGCAAAACAAGGACTGCTGCGTGAAGCGCAACGTGCGTATGGCAACGCTCAGCGACTGACTGAATATGCTGAATCCCGAACGCGGACGCTGGGCATCTGAAGTCGTGGGATGAGACCGTGGGGCCATGGCCGGTTCAGCCGCCGCTGGCGCCCGGTGCGTCGAAGGGAAGGTGCGACGAACTCTTGATCGTGTGCAGCACGAAGGCACTGCGCACCTCGCGCACATGCGGCAAGACCGCGAGCACCTTGCGTCCGAATTCCGCGAAGTCGTCGATGTCGCGGGCCACGACGCGCAGCAGGTAGTCGTCCTGCCCGGAAAGAATATGACAGGAAAGAATATTCCTGACCGGTTTCAACGCCGTTTCGAATTGGACCGCCTGTTCTTCCGAATGCGAGGTGATCTTCACGAAGACAAAAGCCTCGATGCCGAAGCCCAGCGCTTTCCGGTTCAGTGAAATTCCATAGCCTTCAATGACCTTCGTCTCTTCCAGGCGTTTCACGCGCCGCCAGCAGGGAGAGACGGAGCTGTTCGTTTTCTCCGCCAGCTCGGCCATCGAGATGCGCGGGTTCTGCTGAAGCTGCGCCAGCAGGGCAAGGTCGACCGTTGTCAGCGCTGTTTCGCTCATGTTTTGCTCCGTGATTCTCTGGATGGGGATGTTTTTCCAGTTTATCAATGGACAGAGAAAATTCATGCCTTTTCGCGGTCTTTGAGGTGGCCATACAGGCAAGAATTTTCAGAATGAATTAACCATAATTCATGCATTCAAAGAGCACCACGAATGCAGGATTCAATCAATTCAGAAGCCAGGGCGAAAGCGTATTCGCCAAGCTCCGTGGCGCCGGATTTTGCAAAAACAATTGCCGAATACGAAAGCCTCAGTGTGCTCGCGTCGAAACGGCATCCTTCACTTGAAATTGGCTATGGCGATTCGCCGGGTGAAAAAGCCATTTTTTTCGAGGCGAAACCTGCAGCATCACCGCCATTGCTGGTATTCATTCACGGCGGTTATTGGCAGGAATTGTCCGCGCGGGTTTCATGTTTTCCCGCCCTGCAATGCGTGGACGAAGGCATCTCCTATGCCGCGATCGATTACACGCTGGCGCCGCATGCATCGCTGGGGACCATCGTCGGGCAGTGCATTCGGGCGGTGCGCACGCTTTGCGCCTTCTACCGGCGCCGGCATCCCGGTGCCCGCATCGTGATCGCCGGGAGCTCGGCTGGCGCGCACCTGGCGGCGACGCTGCTGGCGGCGCTGGACGACATCGACGCGCCGCTCCAGGGTGCCGTCCTGCTGTCGGGCGTGTACGACCTGCAGCCCCTGGTCGGCACCTACATCAACGACAAGCTGGGGCTCGATGCGCCGGCGGCACTGCGGCTGAGTCCGTTGTTCCTGCCGGTGACGGCGCAGGTGCCCGCCGTCGTCTGCTGGGGAGAAAACGAGACCGACGCATTCAAGCGCCAGAGCCGTGACTACGCCGCCCGCATCGGCGCAAACGGCCGCCCGGCGAGCGTCTACGAAGTCGCGGGCCGCAACCACTTCGACATTGTTTTCGACCTGTGCGATCCGGCCACCCGCCTGGGCCGCGACACCTTCCAACTGCTGCGAGGAACCCCATGAGAAAGCCAACACCCCGTGTCATCCCGACGGTGAGAGACCCGGCCCTGGAGCTGTCGCTCGTCCGGGCGGTGGACATCTCCACCCACGACAGCCGCGACGAGGCCGTCAAGGCCACCGACGGTCAGCCGATGATCGAGTTCGCCGGCAAGAGCAATCCGTTCATCGACTACCACCGCAACGACCTGCTGCTCAGCACGCAGCACATGCGCAGCGAGGGGCACGACGAGATGGTCTTCATCCTGATGACGCAGTGCAAGGAGCTGATCTTCAAGGCCATCCACTACGAAGCCTTCAACATGCAGCTGCGCCTGCGCGACGACGACCTGGCGGGCGCGCTGGCGCTGGCGCCGCGCATCAAGCGCCTGTTCGAGTACCTCACCAAGACCTGGGACGTGCTGTCGACCATCACCACCAGCGGCTTCAACGAGTTCAGGGACTGCCTGGGCGTTTCCTCGGGACAGCAGTCATACATGTACCGCCATGTCGAGTTCGTGCTGGGCAACAAGTCGCGCAGGCTGGCGCAGGCGCACGAGAACAATCCCGACGTCTATCCGTACCTGCTGCAGTCGCTCGAGTCCCCGAGCCTCTACGACGAGGCACTGGCCTTGCTGCACCGGCGCGGTTTCGCGGTGCCCGAGCGCGCGCTCCAGCGCGACTGGAGCGAAACCTACCAGTCCAACCCCGCGGTCGAGCAGGCCTGGCTCGCGGTGTATGCGCAGCCCTGGCCGGAGAACCCGCTCTATCAGCTGGGCGAAACGCTGATCGAAATCGCCGACCTGTTCTCGCAGTTCCGCTTCAAGCATTTCACGTCGGTGGAGCGCATCCTGGGCTTCAAGCCCGGCACCGGCGGGTCGGCCGGCGTCGGCTGGCTCAAGCACGTGGTGGAGCACCGGTTCTTTCCCGAGCTCTGGGCCATCCGCACCGTGATGGGGGCCTGAGTCGTGAGCGTCATCGACATGCATCCGGGCTCTTTGGCAGAGGCGGCGCCCGGCCGCTTCAGGCACCGCTTCCACATGCCGCCGGGGCTGCGCTACTTCGACGGCAATTCGCTGGGGCTGATGCCCAGCGCCGTCGCACAGGCGGTCTCCAACGCGGTGTTGCACGAATGGGCGGACGGTCTCATCCGTTCGTGGAACGGCGCGGGCTGGCGCACGCTGGCGCAGCGCGCGGGCGACAAGATCGCCCGCCTGGTCGGCGCCGAGCCCGGACAGGTCATTGCCTGCGATTCGACGTCGGTCAACCTCTACAAGGTGCTCGTCAGCGCGGTGCGGCTGCGTGCCGGCCGCACGCGCATCGTCACCGATGTGGACTCGTTCCCGACCGACCTGTACATCATCGACGAGGTCGCCCGGCAGTTCGGTCTGGGCGTGCAGCAGGTGCGCGCGGCGGACATTCCGTCCAGCCTGGATGCGGACGTCGCGGCGGTCGTGCTGACCCACGTGGACTACCGCACGGCGCAGGTCCACGACATGGGGCGATACAACAAGGCCGCCCACGCGGTGGGCGCCCTGATGGTCTGGGACCTTTCGCACACCGCGGGTGCGGTGCCCTGCGCACTGGACGCCAGCGGCGCGGACTTCGCCGTGGGCTGCGGCTACAAGTACCTGAACGGCGGGCCGGGCGCACCGGGCTACCTGTATGTGGCGCATCGCCACCAGGCGGCCTGCGACCAGCCGCTGGCGGGCTGGTTCGGCCACGCGCGGCCGTTCGAGTTCTCGCCCGGCTATGCCCCGGCACCGGGCGTGGACCGGTTCCAGTGCGGCACCAGCCCGGTGCTGGCGTTGACGGCACTGCATGCGGCGCTCGATGCCTTCGACGGCACGTCGATGGAAGCGCTGCAGGCGCAGAGCCTGGCGCTCACCGATGCCTTCATCCACGGCGTGGACACCCGGCTGGCCCGCCATGGCTTCACGCTTGCTTCGCCCCGCGACAGGCAGCAGCGCGGTAGCCATGTCTCGCTGCGGCATCCCGAGGGCTATGGCGTGATGCAGGCGCTCGCGCAGCGCCAGCTGATCGGCGACTTCCGCATGCCGGACTTCATGCGCTTCGGCTTCGCGCCGCTCTACAACACCTTCGACGACGTGCAGGCGTTGATCGATGCCATCGACCAGATCATGCGCGATGCATCGTGGAACAGCGACGCGCACCGGGTCCGGCACGCCTTCACCTGACGCCTTCCCTTCCCGTTGCCAGAACAAAGAGAGACACCCCATGGTCAAAGTTCATGATGCTTTTCGCGAAAGCGTGGCCGGCCGGGCCGACGTGGCCGACACACCGCAGCTGCTGGCGTACTACGACGAGCTGGAACGGCTCGACACCGGCGCGCTGTGGACGGTGGCCAACAAGATCGAACCCTGGCAGCCGCAATCGGCTTCGGTGCCGGTGCTCTGGCGCTACCGCGACCTGCGTGCGCACGTGCTGCGTTCGATCGACCTGGTGACACCGGAGAAGGCCGGCCGCCGCGTGATCTACCTGAACAACCCGGGCCGCCGCGACGTGGCGGCGGCCGTCGGCTGGCTCTATTCGGGCCTGCAGGTCATGCACCCGGGCGAAGCCGCCTCCGCACATGCGCATTCCGCGTCGGCGCTGCGCTTCATCATGGAGGGCACGGGGGCCTACACCGTCGTCGACGGCCACAAGATGACGCTCGGTGCCAACGACTTCGTGCTCACGCCCAACGGCACCTGGCACGAACACGGTGTCGGTGCCGAAGGCACCACCTGCATCTGGCAGGACGGGCTCGACATTCCGCTGATCAACGCGCTGGAAGCGGGCTTCTACGTGGTGCATCCCGACCTGTCGCAGGCCGTGACGCACGCGGTCGACGACGCCACCGCCACCTGGGGCGGCGTGGCCCTGCGGCCGCACGACGTGGCCTGGCAGAAGAACTACTCGCCGCTGTTCAAGTACGAGTGGGGTCCCACCTACGAGGCGCTGCGCAAGCGCGCAAGAGTGAGCGACGGCAGCCCGTTCGACGGCATCCTCATGCACTACGTCAACCCCGTGACCGGCGGCCCGGTGATGCCTACCATCGGCGCTAGCATGCAGCTGCTGCGTCCCGGCGAGCACACGAAAGCCCATCGCCACACCGGCAGCTTCCTGTACCAGGTGGCCAAGGGCCGCGGCTTCAGTGTCGTCAATGGCCAGCGCTTCGACTGGCAGGAGCGCGACATCTTCTGCGTGCCGTCGTGGATGTTCCATGAGCATGCCAACGTCTCTGCGACCGAAGACGCCTGCCTGTTCTGCTTCAGCGACCTGCCGGTGATGCAGTCGCTGGGCCTGTATCGCGAAGAGGCGCTGGCCGAGAACGCAGGCCACCAGCCCGTGGGCTGACCGCGCGCCGCGCGCTTTTTTTTCTTTTCTCCACCGTCCCGTCCGCATGCGCTCCTCGCCGAGCGCGGGGAGGTGCCTTGCCGTCTTTTTTCTCTCGGAGATCCGATCCATGCGTCTCGTCACTTACCGCGCCCATCCTGCTACCGCCGCCCGACTGGGCGCGTTGGTGGACGAACAGGTCGTCGACCTTGCCACGCTGGGCGCCGCCGCCGGCGTGGCCTTGCCCGACGACATGCTGGCCTTCATCGACCTGGGGCCGCACGCCGTTCGCGTTGCCAGCACACTGGTGAAGGAGCACGCCGGGCGATGGCCCCTTGCATCGGCGCAGCCGCTGGCCAACGTGCGCCTACTGGCGCCGATTCCCAGGCCGCGCAAGAACATCTTTGGTATCGGGCTCAACTACGTGGAGCACGTGGCCGAATCGAGCCGCACGCTCGACACCGCTAAGGAATTGCCAAGGCAGCCGGTCATCTTCTCCAAGCCGCCGACCACGGTGATCGGCCCCGGCGAAGCGATTGCGCACAACGCCAGGCTGACGCAACAGCTCGACTGGGAGGTCGAGCTCGCGGTGGTCGTGGGCACGCGCGCCAGCCGCGTGACCAAAGAGGCGGCGCTGTCGCATGTCTTCGGCTACAGCGTGATGATCGACGTGAGCGCCCGCGACTGCCGCCGCGCGGGGCAATGGATCTATTCGAAGGGGCAGGACACCTACGGTCCGTTCGGTCCCTGCATCGTCACCGCTGACGAGATCCCTGACCCGCACGGCCTGAACCTCTGGCTCACCGTCAACGGCCAGATGAAGCAGTCGTCCAACACGCGCCATCTGCTGTTCGATGTGCCACACCTGATCGCAGACATCAGCGCGGGCATCTCGCTGGAGCCCGGCGACATCATCGCCACGGGCACGCCCGAGGGTGTGGGCGCGGGCCGCACGCCACAGGAATGGCTGTGGCCGGGCGATGTGGTGGAGGCCGGTGTTGAAGGCATCGGCACGTTGCGCCATCCCGTGGTCGCTGTCTGAGCCTGCAACGAGGCACGCCCCATGTTCAGCCACCTCGCAGCCAGTCCCGACGATCCGATCCTGGCGCTCAACGAGGCGTTCATGCGCGACGCCAGGACGCACAAGGTCAACCTGTCGATCGGTATGTACTTCGACGAAACCGGAGCGCTGCCGGTGCTCGATGCCGTGCGCGAAGCCGAGCGAAGAATGGCCGCGCGCGGAGGGGCGAAGCCCTACCTGCTCATCGAGGGTCAGCCGGATTTCTCGCAGGCCGTGCGCGCGCTGCTGTTCGGGCACGGCCATGAGGCCGTCGCTTCGGGCCGCATTGCCACGCTCCAGACGGTCGGCTCCTGTGGCGCGCTGCGCGTCGGCGCCGAGCTTCTTCGGCAGGCCTTTCCTGGCAGCGGAGTCTGGGTGAGCGACCCGACCTGGGAGAACCACCGCGCCGTCTTCAAGAGCGCCGGATTGGCGGTGTGTGCGTACCCGTATTTCGACCACGGCACAGGGCGCCTGCGCTTTGACGCCATGTGCGAGGCCGTCGGCACACTGCCCGCGCACAGCGTGGTGCTGCTCCATGCTTGCGGCCATAACCCGACCGGTGTCGACATGACTGCCGTCGAGTGGAAGCAGCTCGCGGCGTTGATGGCCAAGCGCGCGTTGATCCCTTTCGTCGACCTGGCCTACCAGGGCTTCTGCGAAGGGCTGGAGGCCGATGCGGCACCCGTCCGCCTTCTGGCGGATGCGGGGCTCGGCCTGCTGGTCGCGAATTCCTTTTCCAAGAACATGGGCGTGTACGGCGAGCGCTGCGGTGCGCTCAGCGTGGTCTGCCCCGATGCCGCGCAGGCGACGCTCGTCCTAGGGCAGCTGAAGGCGATCGTTCGACAGAACTATTCCAGCCCGCCGATGCACGCCGGACGGCTGGTGACCGAGGTGCTGAACGACGCCGCCTTGCGCGAGGCATGGGCGCGCGAGGTCGAAGGCATGCGCCTTCGCACGAACGCCATGCGCGTCGCACTGCATGAGGCGCTGCGCCAGCGTCTTCCCGGGTACGACGCCGGCTACCTGCTGCGCCAACGCGGCATGTTCAGTTTCACGGGCCTCTCGCCCGCGCAGGTGGATGCGTTGCGGGAGTCGCACGCGGTCTACCTGGTGCGCTCCGGGCGAATGTGCCTGTCGGGCCTGAACGGCGGCAACGTGGATCGCGTGGCCGATGCGATCGCGCGCGTCATCGGCTGAGGTCGTGCCGTTCGAGGCGCTTCCTCTTTCTTCTTCCCCACGCTTCATACCCTTCGAAGGAGTCTTCATCATGAGAACCAGGCAGATTGTTTTCGGTTTCTTCCAAACGGTGCTGCTGATCGGCTGCGCGTGCGTGGCGCAGCCATCGGCTGCGGAGGAGGGGCCGATCAGGGTGCTTGTCGGCTATGCCGCCGGCGGCAGCACCGACGCCATCGCCCGTGTCCTGGCGGAGGGAATGCAGCGCGAACTGGGGCGCAGCGTGATCGTGGAGAACCGTGCGGGGGCCGGCGGGCAGGTGGCGGCGCTGGCGCTGAAGGCTGCCGCGGCGGACGGGGCCACGCTCTACCTGGCCAACAGCAACACCGTGTCGATGATTCCGCTGACCATGCGCAAGCCGGGCTTCGACCCGGTCAAGGACTTCGCACCGGTGGGGCTGGTCGCGATCAACCCCGACGTCTTCGCCATCAGCACCACGGCGGTGGACGTTGCGAATGCCGGCCTGCGCGAATACGCCCAGTGGGCGAAGACGCACCCGGGCCAGGGCAATGTCGGTGTGCCGGCACAGGCCAGCGCACCCGACTTCGCGGTGGGCCTCGTCGGCCGGGCCTTGGGCGCCCCTTTGCAGTCGGTGCCTTACCGCGGCGACAGTCCCATCGCGCTGGACCTGGTCGGCGCGCAACTGTCTGGCGGCATCGGCTCGGTCGGGACCATGCTGCAGCACGCGAAGACCGGAAAGATCCGGATCGTCGCAGTCAACGGCACGAAGCGGCTTCCCCTGCTGCCGGAGGTGCCGACCTATGCCGAGCTGGGTATCGAGGGCTACGAGGAAGTGATCTTCACCGCCATGTTCGCGCCGACGGGAACGCCGCGCGAACTGGTGCAGCGCTACAACGCGGCCATCGTACGCATCGTCGATTCCGCGAGCTTCGCCGACAAGCTCAACAAGCTGGGCATCGTTCCCAGCGCCAGCACGCCGGCCGAGCTGGCGCAGCGCATGGCGGCGACGACCCGGTCGTGGTCGGTGATGGTTCGCAACGCCGGCTACGTTCCGCAATGACGACAGGCGCATCAGGATCGCAGGCGGCGCCAGGCGCGCTGCTGCAAGAGTTGCGCGCGGTGACGGGCGAAGCCGGTGTGCTGACGGGCGTCGACGTCGCGGCCCTGGCCATCGTCCGCCCACGCAGCACGCAGGAAGTCTCGGCCGTGCTGGCCCTGTGCAAGGACGCGCGGCAACCCGTCGTCACCCAGGGCGGGCGCACCGGGCTGGTCCGCGGCTGCGAGGCCGGGCCGGGCGAGCTGGTGCTCTCAACCGAACGCATGAACCGCATCGAAGGGATCGATGCCGTCGGGCGCACCGTCACCGTGCAGGCGGGTGTGGTACTTCAGGTACTGCAGGAAGCCGTGCAAGAAGAAGGTCTGTGCTACGGGGTCGACTTCGGCGCGCGCGGCAGCGCGACCGTCGGCGGGAGCATCGCCACCAATGCCGGAGGCACCCGCGTCATCCGCTACGGCATGACGCGCGCTTCGGTGCTCGGGCTCGAAGCGGTGCTGGCCGACGGCACGGTGATCTCGTCGATGAACGCCATGCTGAAGAACAACACCGGCTATGACCTCAAGCAGTTGTTCATCGGCAGCGAAGGAACACTGGGCGTCGTCACGCGCGCCGTGCTACGTCTGCACGAAATGCCGACCAGCCGATGCACGGCCCTGGTCGCGTGCGACGACTTTGACAGCGTGCAGCGCCTGCTCCAGCACATGGGACGCCATCTGGCCGGGGACCTGGCCGCTTTCGAGGTGATGTGGCAAGACTACTTCCACCTGGTCACGACCTCGCCGGCAAAGGGGCGCTCGCCCTTCGCGCGCGAGCCTGCGCTCTGCGTGCTGGTCGAGTGCGATGGGTCCGCGGGCGAATCGGACGCCGCGCGCTTTGCCGATGCACTGGAGGCCGCCATGACGGCGGGCTGGGCGGCCGATGCCGCCATCGCCCAGAGCGTCGAGCAGCGCGATGCGTTCTGGCGCATTCGCGACAGCGTCGAGGCGCTGCACGCTTTCTCCCCGGTCTTTCATTTCGACGTGTCGCTGCCCATCGTGGAGATGGAGGCCTACGTCCGCCAGCTGCAGGCCGAGGTACGGCGCCGCTGGGCGGGTGGACGCTGCTGGGTCTTCGGGCACATCGGGGACGGCAACCTGCATGTCTCCGTGGCACCCGCTTCGCACGAGCCCGGCATCCAGCGGATCGTCGAAGCGCTCGTCTACGAACCGCTGGCGCGCTGCCGCGGTGCGGTGTCCGCCGAACACGGCATCGGCATGGCGAAGCGGCCGTGGCTCTCCGTCACGCGAACGACGCAAGAGATCGACCTGATGCGGCGGCTCAAGCAGTCGCTCGATCCCCTGGGGCTTCTCAATCCCGGGCGGGTCGTGGGCACGACGGTCGACGCCGCGCATTGACGGCCCGCCGCATCGGCGCGCCTTTTTTCTTCTTCTTCTTTTCATTGCAATCCCGAACTACAGGAAACAGACACATGCTTGATCTGCCCACATTCAAGGCCGCGGCCGTGCAGGCCGCGCCGGTGTACCTCGATACCGACGCGACCATCGACAAGGCTTGCGCGCTCATCGCCGAAGCCGCGGCGCACGGGGCCACCCTCATCGCCTTTCCCGAGGTCTTCGTGGCCGGCTATCCGTATTGGAACTGGGTCATGAACCCGATCGAGGGCAGCCCGTGGTTCGAACGGCTGTGCCGCTCGGCCATCGAGGTGCCCGGGCCGCAGGTGCAGCGCCTGCAGCAGGCCGCGCGCAACCACGGCGCTCATGTCGTGATCGGCGTCAACGAGCGCAGCCCGACCGGCGTCGGCACCCTCTACAACACCTTGCTGACCATCGGCCCCGATGGCGCCTTGCTGGGCCGCCACCGCAAGCTGGTGCCGACCTGGGCCGAGAAGCTCACCTGGGCGAACGGCGATGCCTCGTCGCTGCGCGTGCATCAGACCGCGGTGGGTCCGCTGGGGTCGCTGGCCTGCGGCGAGAACACCAACACGCTGGCCCGGTTCAGCCTGCTCGCCCAGGGCGAGCTCGTGCACGTGGCCAGCTACATCTCGCTGCCGGTCGCGCCGCCGGACTACGACATGGCCGAGGCCATCCGCCTTCGGGCCGCCGCGCATTCCTTCGAAGGCAAGGTGTTCACCGTGGTTTCGTGCTCGACGGTCTCCGAGGACATCATCGAGGCCATGGCCGCCACGCATCCGAAGTCGCGCGAGTTGCTGTCGCGGCGCAGCAGCGCCTTCTCGGGCATCCTGGGGCCCGACGGCCGCGTGATCGGCAAGCCGCTGATCGACGAAGAAGGCATCGTCTATGCCGACATCGACCTGTCGCGTTGCATCCAGCCGCGACAGATGCACGACATCACGGGGCACTACAACCGTTTCGACATCTTCGACTTGCGCGTCGATCGCCGGGGACTGGCACCGGCGCGGTTTCGCGACGACGACGCTCCCGACCCGGGTGATGGCGGCGGTGCGGCGTTGCCGATGGCGCTTGCCGCAGGCCAGGCCGGGGAGGGCACGCCATGACGCAAGGCCGTGTGTTTCGCATCGGGCAGATCGTGCCGTCGTCCAACACGACCATGGAAACCGAGATCCCCGCGATCCTGCGGGCGCGCGAAGCGGTGGCGCCCGAGCGCTTCAGCTTCCACGCGAGCCGGATGCGCATGAAGAAGGTCACGCGCGAAGAGCTGGCCGCGATGGACGCCGACAGCGACCGCTGCGCGCTGGAGCTGTCCGATGCGCGCGTGGACGTGCTCGGGTACGCCTGCCTGGTGGCCATCATGAGCATGGGCAAGGGGTATCACCGCATCTCCGAGCAACGGCTGCATCAGCGGACCGTGGACAACGCAGCGCCCGCGCCTGTCGTGGCCACCGCCCGGGGGGGCGCGCTGGTCGACGGCCTGCATGCGATCGGTGCGAAGAAGGTCTCGATCCTGGCGCCGTACATGAAGCCGCTGACGCAGCTGGTGATCGACTACATCGAGCACGAAGGCATCGAGGTCGTCGACAGCATCTCGCTGGAGATTCCCGACAACCTGGAAGTGGGGCGCCAGGACCCCTTGGCTCCGGCGGAGATCACGAAGCGCCTGAAGACCGCGGGTGTGGATGCCATCGTGGCATCGGCCTGCGTGCAGATGCCGTCGCTGGCATCGGTCGATCTCATCGAGCAACGGACCGGACTGCCGGTGGTGTCGTCAGCGGTGTCGACGACTTTCATGATGCTCAAGCGCCTGGGCCTGCGCACCCATGCGCCGGGGAGCGGGTCGCTGCTCGGCGGCAGGTATTAGCCGACCCGAAGCGCCAGTGGTGCGCGCTCAAGAAAACCAGGCCCATCGGCCACAAGAAAAAGGAAGACAAACCCATGCAAGGCAACGAGCCCACCCCGGGCCATCTGCAGCGCCGGCTGAGCAACCGGCACATCCAAATGATCGCCTTGGGCGGCACGATCGGTACGGGCCTGTTCCTGGGCTCTGCGGGCGTGCTCGAGCTGGCCGGCCCCTCGATGATCCTCGGCTACGGCATCGGCGGCATCGTGGCCTTCATGATCATGCGTTTTCTCGGCGAGATGCTGGTCGAGACGCCGACATCGTCGTCGTTCAGCCATTTCGCGAGCGAGCACTGGGGTGATTTCGCGGGCTTCTTCGCGGGCTGGAACTGCGTCGTGATGTATGTGCTTGTCGGCATGCTCGAGCTCACGGCGGCGGGAAAGTTCGTGCAGTTCTGGTGGCCCGAAGTTCCGACCTGGGTCACGGCCGCGGTCTGCTTCGTTCTCATCAACGCCATGAACTTCGTCAGCGTGCGGGTCTATGGCGAGACGGAGTTCTGGTTCGCCATGGTCAAGGTCGCGGCGGTGGTCGGCATGATCGCGCTCGGTGGCTACCTGCTGATCTCCGGGGACGGCGGGCCGCAGGCCAGCGTCGGCAACCTGTGGCGCCACGGTGGTTTCTTTCCGAACGGCGTGCACGGCCTGGTGATGGCGATGGCCCTGATCCTCTTTTCGTTCGGCGGCCTGGAGATGCTGGGCTTCACCGCTGCGGAGGCGGCCGAGCCGGGGCGGACGATTCCGAAGGCCATCAACCAGGTCATCTTCCGGGTGCTGATCTTCTATATCGGCTCGATGCTGGTGCTGCTGTGCCTGGCGCCCTGGACCCAGTTGCTGGCGTCGTTGCAGGCGGGCGGCGACACCTATGGCAGCAGCCCGTTCGTCAGGATCTTTTCCGCGCTGGGCAACCGCTTCACGGCCGATGCCCTGAACTTCATCATCCTGACGGCGGCGCTGTCGGTCTACAACGGCATGGTGTACGGCAACAGCCGGCTGCTGTACGGCATGGCACAACGAGGGCATGCCCCGAAGGGGCTGGCGAAGGTCAGCCGGCGCGGCGTGCCTTCGGCCGCCATCCTGCTGCCGGCGTTCTTCACGGGCTCGTGCGTGGTGCTGAACTACGTCATGCCGAACGGGGCCGTCGAGCTGCTGATCTCGCTGGCCGTGGCGTGCCTGGTGCTGACCTGGTTCGTCATCGTGCTGACGCACCTCAAGTTCCGGCGAAGGATGCGCGCGCTGGGCATCGTCACGGGTTTCCCGGCACCGGGCAGCCCCGTGAGCAACTGGTTGTGCCTCGGGTTCCTCGTGCTGGTCGTCGTCGTGATTCTTCTGACGCCTGCGATTCGTGCCTCGGCGCTTGCGATGCCGATCTGGGTGGGAACCGTGTTGGCCGCTTACCGGTGTGCACGGTGGCGACGCCCGGAAATGCCGAAGCAATTCGCCAACTGACGGGAAACGCCATCCCTTGTTTCGACCCATGGGCAGGAACGCAGCCATCGCGGACTGTCCATGTCCCGGGCACGACGTGGCCGCTGCCCTGGCTCATTTGAAGACCCGTGGGTTCCGGCGCATCGTGCTGCTCGGGAACTCCGGTGGCCGATCAGTGCGCCGGATCCATGCGCAGCCTGTACGCCACGCCATCGCGGCCGGGGTCGGCACCGCCGTGCAGGCCATCGGCCTGGACCTGCACGCCGTGCACCCAGCCGATGGTGTAGTTGTACGGGTTGCGGCCAATGGCGTAGCCCTGTGCTTCCAGCGCGCGTGTGGTGGAACGCGGAATGCGGTTGCACACGTCGATGGAGTTGCTGGTGGACGAGAAGCGAGGTGCCGACACGGCTGCCTGCATCTCCATGCCGTGATCGATCACGTTGAGCAGCACCTGCAGCACGCCCATGGCGATCTGCGTGCCCCCCGGGGCGCCGAGCACCACGTCGAGCTCGCCGTCCTTGAAGGTCATGGTGGGGCAGGACGAAGTGAAGCGGCTCTTGCCCGGCTGGATGCTGCCGGCGCGGCCCGGACGCGGGTCGAACACGCCCATGCAACCGTTGTACAGAAAACCCATGCCCGGGGTGATGATGCCTGAGGGCATGGCCAGCGAGTGGGTCAGGGACACGGCGTTGCCGTCGGCGTCCACCACGCTCAGGTGGGTGGTGTCGCGCGGCACGGGCGCGCCAGGGTTCACGCGCTCCACGTTGAAGCGATGGCCCGTGCGGATCTGCTCGGCCACTTCCCGGGCCATGTCCTTGGACAGGAGCTGATCCAGCGGCACATCGAAGAACTTCGGGTCGCCGATGCAGCGGTCCTTGTCGATCGTCGCCTTCTTCATGGCCTCGCACACCCGCTGCAGGTAGGCGGGGCTGTTGTGCTCCAGGCTCGCCAGATCGAAGTGCTCGAGGATGTTGAGCATCTCCAGCAGCATGGCGCCGCCGCCCGGGGGCTGGTTGGTCGTGATGGTGCGGTCGCGGTAGCGGCCCACCAACGGCGGGTTGCGCTGCACCTGATACCGGGCCAGGTCGTCGAGCGTGATCAGCGCCCCCAGCGACTGCAGGTGCGTCACCATCTTTTGCGCCAGGTCGCCCTGGTAGAACGGGCGCGCACCTTCTTCGGCAATCTGGCGCAGCACGGCGGCCATGCCTTCGTTGCGCAGTGGTGCGCCGATGGGCTTGGGGCGGCCATCGGGGCGGCAGTACAGCTGGCGGCTTTCCTCGCAGTACTGCAGCCGCTCCAGGTTGCCGACGCGCCCCATGGTGGGTTCGTCGATCCAGAAGGCGTGCATGCCGGGTCGCACAAAGTAGCCGTCCGCGGCCCAGCGGATGGCGGGCTCCACCACCTGCTGCCACGGCAGGCGGCCGTGCGCCTGGTGCATGGCCTCCAGGCCCTTGAGCGTGGCCGGCGTGCCGATGGACTGGGGGCCGATGTCGTTGACGCGGCCCTTGAGGATGAAACCGAAGCCGTCCTTGGTCTCGCCCTCCAGCAGGTGCTCCCACATGTTTTCCCTGGCCGCCAGCGGCGCGGGCGAGTGGAAGTCGAAATATTCATGCACCTGGGCGCCCGGCAGGTAGACGGCGGCGGTGCCGAAACCTGCGATACCGCACATCAGCGGATCGACCACGGTCTGGGCCAGCGCGGTGGCCACGGCGGCATCCACCGCGTTACCGCCTGCGCGCAGGATGTCGATGCCGGATTCGGCCGCCTCCGGCTGCGGGCAGACCACCATTGCTTCTTTTTTCATGAGGTGTGAAGACGAGCCCCTTGCTGCATCGGCGATACGGCAAGGGGTGAAGATGGAAGAAAAGGGGGCGGTGCTTGTGCGGTCGCCGGCTTACTTGGCGCTGAGGTTCAGTGCCCCGAGCGTGGGCCCCCAGGCCTTGGCGTCACGCGCCGCCGTTTCCATGACCAGTGCGGAAGGGCCGGACATGGGGATCACGCCCATGCTTTTGAGCTTGGCCTGCACGTCGGGACTCTGGTGGAAGGCCGTCGTCGCCTTGTTGAGCTTTTCCACAATGTCGGCCGGCGTGCCGGCGCGTGCCACCACGGCACTCCAGCCCATGTTGTCAAAGCCCTTCACACCCAGCTCACCCAGGGTGGGTACATCGGGCAGCTCAGGGGTGCGTTGCGGCGACAACACGGCCAGTGGATTGAGCTTGTGGTTCTTGATGTGGGGCAGGGCGGTGCCATACACCGGGGCCATCACCTCGGTTTGCCCGCCGATGGTGGCCAGGATGCCGTCGGCCTCGCCCTTGTAAGGGATGTGGGTCATCGAAATGCCCAGGGCATTGGACACCAGCTCGACCGCCAGATGGGTGGAGTTGCCCAGGCCGGCGGACGCGAAGTTCAGCTTGCCGGGCGCCGCCTTGGCTTTTTCCGTCAGATCCTTGAGCGTCTTGATGCCCGTGGCCGGGTTGGCCGACAGCACGAACGGCACCGTCGTCAGCATGGTCACGCCAACAAAATCCTTCTCGGGGTTGTAGGGCAGTGGCTTGTAGGTGAACTGATTGAGCACCATCAGCGACACGCTGCCCAGCAGCAGGGTGTAGCCATCGGCGGGCGCATTCAGCGCGTTCTGGGCGGCAATGAGGCCGCCCGCACCGGGCTTGTTCTCCACCACGATGGTGGCGCCAATGGCCTTGCCTGCGTGTTCAGCCCACATGCGCGCGATCGTGTCGCTGCTGCCGCCCGGGGCCTGCGACACGATCAGGCGCACGGGACGACTGGGGTAGGAGGCTTGCGCGAACACGGTGGTGGCCGTGGCGGCTGCGACCGCGACACCCATCAGGATCTTGTAGACGTTCGTGATTGCTTTGGGCACAGGGATTCCTCAGAGGGTCTGTCATGGAAGATGAAGTAATTTTCATGACAACCCCTGCCATCTGCCTAGTGAAAATGCAAAATGGATGCATGAAGGTTTACTCATGATCGAGCGTTCGGAAGGCCTGTCATGGGCACGAGGCATCAAGGTCCGGCATCTGGAGTCCTTTCTGGTGCTGGACGAGGCGGGCACGCTGACCGAAGCGGCGGCGCGGCTGCACATGACGCAATCTGCCATGTCGCACTGGCTGGCAGAGCTCGAACGCGTGGCGGGCACGCCGCTGGTGGTGCGCGGGCGCAAGGTGCAGCTGACGCCTGCCGGGCATCTGCTCAAACGCCTGGCCATCACGGTGCTGGGCGATATCGCCCGCACCGGCCTCGAAATGCATGCGGTGGCTGCGGGACGCGTGCCGCGACTGAACGTGGGCAGCGTCTGGGCAGGCATCGCCGGCGGCCTGCCCGAAGCCGTGACCGCGTTCCAGCAGCGCCATGCCGACGTGGCCGTGTCCATCCACGACGGCCTGTTCGACGACCTGCTCAAAGGCTTGGACACGCGTGCCATGGATGCCGTGATCGGCGTTCTGGATGCGCGGGCGCACCAGCCGCAACTGGCGCATCACGTGCTCTTTGACGACCGGGTGAGCATCGTCATCGGCCAGGGCAGCAAGCACTGGAACAGCAACCAGCCGCTGGGCTTTGCCGACGTGCTGCGCGAGCATTGGGTGATGCCGCCCCTTGGCACGCTCACTCGCATCCAGATGGATGCCTATCTCATCGAGCAACAGGCATCGTGGCTGGTGCCCAAGGCAGAAACCGCCTCGTTGGCCATGATGCAGGCGCTGCTGCAAAAGGGCGACTATGTCGGCGTGTGCGCGGAATCCATGGCGGACTACATGGCCTCGCTGGGGCTGTTCCGCAAGGTCGCCATCGATTCGAACATCCGCTTCGGCCCCATCACCGTGGTGTGGAACCGCGAGCACGTCTCGGCCACGCTCATGGACTTCATTGCCTGCCTGAAGGCGCACGCGCGGGGCTTGCCTGCCGCACACGTGCAGGAGGCGCCCAGCGCTTAGCGGTCGGCCAAGGCACGTGTCTCAGGTCGAACCAGAAGCTTCGTAGACCACCACTGCCGCGGCCAGGTCCTCCAAGGCGGTGCCCACGGCCTTGAAGACGGTCCGCCCGTTACTCTCGGCGCGTCCCTGGATCCGGCCCGCGGCCAGGTCGGCCAACTCCCCTGCCACATCGTCGGCGGCGAACACGCCGCGCGACAGGGGCCCGAGCAATTCGCCACTCTTTTGCAACGCCTCTTGCGTATCGACAAACAGACGTGCACCCGCAAAGCAGGCGTCGTCGGCTTCGCGCATCTGCGGCGTGAAACTGCCGATCAGGTCGAGGTGGCTGCGAGGCCGCAGCCACGCGCCCTGCACCACAGGTTGCGTGGCGAGCGTGGCACAGCTCACGATGTCGACATCGTTCACCGCGTGGGCAAGGTCCGGCGCAACGGCCGCTTCGATGTTCTGCGCGCACAGCCGCGCAGCGAGTGCCTTCGCCGCAGATTCGTCGCGGTCCCACACCACCACGCGTTCGATCGGACGCACGGCGCGGTAGGCCTCGGGAATCAGACTGCCGACACGCCCGCAGCCGACGACCAGCAGGCTGCGCGCATCGGCAGGCGCGAGATAGGACGCGGCCAGGGCCGATGCGGCAGCGGTGCGGCGCGACGTGATCTCGTTGCCGTCGATCTGCGCCAGCGGCTCGCCCGTGCTGGCGTCGTACAGCACATAGGTCGAGAACAGCCCAGGCAGGCCGCGTTGCGCGTTGTCCGGGAAGATGGTCACTGTCTTGATGCCCAGGTAGCGGTCGTGCTGCCACGCCGGCATGACCAGCACGGTGCGGGGCGAGGTGTGCGTCCCGGCCTGGAGCGAATGCGTGTGCCGCAAGGGCACCTCGCAGCCGGCGATGAACATCTCCCTAAGCGCCGGGATCAGGCAGTCGAAGGGCAAGGCACGGCGGGTGCTTTCGGTATCGATGATTTTCATGGGGTCACGGATGGAGTCAGTTGAGTGAAAGTGCCGGCCGTCATGCCTCGAGCACCACGTCTTCGAGTGGAACGGCCTGGCAGGCCAGGCACACGGCCGGGTCTTCCGGTTCGCTGCCGTGCAGATGGCGCACCTTGCCGCTCAGCACGCGCACCGCACAGCTCTCGCACTGGCCCACACGGCAGCCGCTGGCCATCTGCACGCCGAGCGATTCGCCAAAGGTCAGTAACGTGCCCTGCCGGGGCGTCCACGTTGCGGGGGCGCGGCCCGAGCGCGCGAAGCTGACGGTGAAGCGCTGGTCGCCGTCGGCGGGCGGCGTGGTGGGCGAGCGGAAGACCTCGCTGAAGATGTCGAAGCGCGGAACGCCCCGCGCCACGAGGCCGGCGGTCACCGCGTCCATCATGGCCGGCGGTCCGCACAGGTAGAAGCGGGCGCGCTGCGCGATCAACGCGTCGTCCACCACGCTCGCTTCGATGAAGCGATCCGACTGGTAGTCGATGCCCTGGCGCTCCTGCGGCCGTGGTGCGTTGTAGTGGTCGACAACCTGCAACTGCGGCAGCCGCGCGCAGTGCTGTGCAATGCGCTCGCGAAACGCGTGGGTCGTGCTGTTCAGGTTGGCGTAGTAGAGCCAGATGGCCGGCCCCTGCGCGCCGTCGGGCAGCGATTCGAGCAGGCTGATGAAGGGCGTGATGCCGATGCCGCCCGCGAAAAAGACCAGCGGCTGCGGCGAGTGGCGCGGCAGCACGAAGCCGCCGGACGGCGCCCGCAGCGCGAGGGTGTCGCCGACTTTCAACGCGCGGTGCAGATGGCTCGACACGCGCCCCTCGTGCGGCGTGCCGTCGGCCGAGCGGCCGCGCTGGTGGCGCACGGCCACGCTGTAGCTGCGCCGGCCCGGCACCTCGGCCGCGCCCGTGAGCGAGTAGGCGCGCGTGACCTGCGTGCCGTCGTCCAGATGCAATTGCATTTCGAGGTGCTGACCGGGGCGGTAATCGGGCAGTTCGCTGTCGTCGACCGGCTCGAAGTGGATGCCGAGTACACCGTCGGCCTCAGGCCGCAGCGCGCTGATGCGGAAGGGGCGGTAGCCGGACCACTTGCGCTGCCGCACCTCTGTGGCCGGGTCGCGTTCGATGTCGCAGAGAAACGAGCGATGCGGCACCGAGCCGCTCACCGGGTCGCAACTGTCGGCGGATATCAGCGCGTTGAAGTTGCTGCCCAACGCGCCTTCAATCGGCAGGCCGTCGCGGTCGAGCTCGGGACAGCTCTGCCACCAGCCGAACTCGGCCACGATGACGTCGTCCGCCAGTTGGGGCGTGACGCGTGCGACGAAGCGGGCCTCGCCCACGCGCGTGCGGATGCGCATCCAGTCGCCGTCGACGATGCCCTTGGCGGCCGCGAGCGCGGGGCTCAATTCGGCCACCGGATCGGTCGCGCGCTTGCGCAGCGAGGCCAGACTGCGGTGCTGGCTGTGGCAATAGAAGCCGTTCTTGGCCGAACTCAGCACATAGGGAAAGCGGCCCTGGCGCGTGGCCTTCGCATCGCGCGGCGTGTCTGCCGGTTCGACGAAGGTGGCGACCGGCGGCTGGCCGTGGCGCAGCAGGGTTTCGGAATAGAGCTCGACGCGTCGCGTCGGGGTGTCGAAGCCGCGCACGCCGGTGGGCGTGGCGCGGGCGTACTTCTGCTCGCTCGCGTCGATGGCGCAGGCCATGCCTTCGGGCCGGGCACGCAACTGGTCGACCGTGATGCCGAGTGGCTCGAGCATGTGGTTCCAGCCCGCGTCGAGGCTGCCGCCAAAGAAGCCGTCACCCATGCCCAGGCGAACGGCCAGGTCGAACAGCACGTCGTTGTCGGCGCGCGATTCACCGCGTGGCGTCACCATGCGCTGGCGCAACTGCACCCAGCCGGCCGCACGGTCGTCGATCTCGAAGCCGACGCGCAGGCCTTCGCGCTCCCAGGGCGTATTGACCGGCAGCAGGATGTCGGCATACCGGGCGGCAGGTGTTTCGAACAGATCGCAGTGCACGTGGAATTCGAGCTGCGACAGTGCCTGGTGCGCGAGTGCGGTGTCGGCCTGCGACACGGGCAGGTTGGTGCCGAAGGCCATCATCGCGCGCACCCTGTAAGGCTCGCCTTCGAGAATCGCGCGGTAGGTGTCGCGCGCCGTCACCCAGCCGTGCGCGGGAGGGCCGATCGGGCGCTGCGCCAGACCGAGGGCCTTGGCGCGCTGCGCGTCGGGCAGCAGTGAGAGCGAGTTGACGGCGTTGACGCGCGGACCGACGCGAACGCGGTTCGAGCCGATGCGGTCGAAGCTGCCGCACAACGCATACAGCGTGGCGACAGCGCGCTCGGCTTGCGTCGCGTTGGTGTGCTGGCCGATGCCAGTCCAGGCGTGATAGGCCACGCGGCGGCAAGTGCCGAAAAGCTCTGCGACCGCGCGCAAAGACGCTTCAGCAACGCCGGTGATGCGTTCGACATTCGGCGGCGTGTAGGCCGCGCAGCCCTGGGCCAGCAGTTCGAACGCTGGCGCACACGACAAGCGATGTGCGCCCACGTCGATCTCGACCGCACCGCGCAGGCGGAAGTGGGCTGCGTCCTGGGATTTCGCTGCCTGCTCGGTGTCATAGGGCACCGCACAGGCGAGCGCGTCGTTCCACGCCACGAAGCGGTTGCCCTGGGCATCGGGCCACAGGTCCTGCTCGCGCAGGAAGTGCCCGTTGTCGCTGCGCACCAGCAACGGTGCATTGGTCCACGCGCGCACGAAACCTTCGTCGAAGCGCGCGTCCGCGATCAGCAGGTGGATCAGCCCCAGCGCCAGTGCCGCATCGGTTCCGGGCCGCACGGGCAGCCAGGTGTCAGCCTGCCGCGCGAGCGCCGTGGGGCGCGGATCGATCACCACCATCTTCGCCCCGTTCGCGCGGCCTCGGCCGATCGCGTTGGCCTGCGCCAGCCAGGTGTTCGCAGGGTTGTGTCCCCACAGCACGATCAGTTCGGCCTGCGCGTAGTCAGCCGCAGGCATCCCGCAGCCGAAGGTGAAGGCGTGCGCGAAGTCCTTGTGCCAGTTGCAGACCTCGGTCGCGTAGCAGATGTTGGGGCTGCCGAAGAGGCGCACGAAGCGCTCGATCCAGTCGATGCTGTCCGTCAGTGGCGTGCCGCTGGGCGTGGTCACGGCGAACACCACCGACTCGGCACCACTCTCGGCCTTGATGGCACTCAGGCGCTTGGCGGTCTCCGCCAGTGCCTCGTCCCAGCCGATGCGCACCCAGCCCGGATCCGCTTCGGTCTTGGGCCTCGTGCGGCGCATCGGGTAGCGCAGACGGTGCGGGCTGTGCACGAGCTCGGGCGCGGCCTTGCCCTTCATGCACATCGCCTGGCCGGTGGGGTGCGAGGCGTCGGGCCTCACCGACACCAGCATGTCGTCACGCACCTCGTTGAGCGTGCCGCAGCGCGAACGGCAGAGCGTGCAGTAGCCCTGCCTGGTTTGCGTGGGCGCCGTCGTCGTCATCACTTGCATCCGGAATCTGCGCGGCTCAAGGCATCACCGGCGCGACATAGCTCAGCGTGCGCCCGAAGGCCCAGAGCATGAAGAGCACCAGCGGCGCATGCACCAGCAATTGCAGGAAGGTAAAGCCCACGATGTCGCGCGCCTTCAGCGACAGCACGCCCAGCAGCGGCAGCATCCAGAACGGGTTGATCAGGTTGGGCAGCGCCTCGGCCGCGTTGTAGACCTGCACGGCCCAGCCCAGGTGGACCTTCAGGTCGTTGGCCGCTTGCATGACGTAGGGCGCCTCGATGATCCATTTGCCGCCACCCGAGGGAATGAAGAAACCCAGCACGGCGGAATACGCGCCCATCACCACGGCGAAGCTGTCGACGTTGGAGATGCTTACGAACAGATGCGCGATGCGGTCCGACAGCGTGATGCCTGCGTCGCCCTTGGCGCCGGTCAGCATGGCCGCGATGGCACCGTACAGAGGAAACTGGATGATCACGCCCGCCGTCGACGGCACCGAGCGCGACACCGCGTCGAGAAAGCTGCGCGGGCGCCAGTGCAGCAGCAGCCCGATCATGAGGAACAGCAGGTTGTAGGTGTTGAGGCCCGAGATCGCGATCAACGGGCTCTTGGCCATGAACTCCTGCGCCAGCCAGCCGAAGCCCAGCGCGCACAGGAGCAGCGTGAGCAGCGGACTGCGCTCGAACCACTCGCCGGGGCGGCGCTCGGCGGACTCGGCGGAAGCGGGCTTGGCTTCCGTGAGGTCCACGCCCAGGTCCTGCGCCGTGACCGCGTGTTTCGCGTCGGGCGCCGACCACAGTGCGATGGCCACCGACACGACCATCAACACCAGCGCCATGGCGACCGACTGCCACAGGAAGATGGTCTGGCTGAACGGGATCACGCCGGTGATGTCCAGAATGCTCTTGGGCAGGCTGCTGGCGTTGGCCTGCAACTGCGCCGCCGACGAACTGAGCCCCAACGCCCAGGTCGCGCCCATGCCGAGATAGGCCGCCGCGCCGCCCGCGCGGTAGTCCATGCGCAGGTCGAGGCGGCCGGCCAGCGCGCGCACATAGAGCGCGCTGAAGATCAGCGAAATGCCCCAGTTGAAGAGTGACAGGATCATGCTGATCGCCGCCACATACGCGATGGCCTGGCGCCCCGACACGGGCAGTGCGGCCAGCTTGCGGATGAGTCGCGCAGCTGGCGGCGAGGTCGCCACCACGTAGCCGCCGACGGCCACCAGCGCCATCTGCATCGTGAAGACAATGAGGCTCCAGAAGCCGTCGCCGAAAGACTTGGCCACCGCTTGCGGGCTCGATCCGTTCAGTAGCGCGGCGCCCGCGACCACCACCACGGCGATGGCCGCGAACACAAAGGCGTCGGGAAACCAGCGCTCGGCCCAGGCGGTGAAACGCAGGCCCAGGCGGCTCAACAGGCCGGCATCGGTCGAGGCCTCTTGGGGTACAGGAGGGTGGGCGCCGTGTCCGGCGGAAGTGTGTGATGTCGATGGCATGGGGGTCTCCTGCTACTGCTGCTGGAACGGTGGGCGTCCTCGTCACACGCCTGACATGGCGTGCTGCCCGGATGTTAGGAATTGCCATCGACAATTCATAATCTCTATTTTCAATAGAGCGATATAGGATGTATCTATGTCGATAACGATCAAGCAGCTGCAGCACTTCGTGGCCGCAGCGCACACGGGGCAGGTGTCCCGCGCAGCCCAGCGCTGCTATGTGAGTCAGCCGTCGCTGACCACTTCGCTCAAGAACCTGGAGTCGACGCTGAAGGTGCAGCTCTTTACGCGGCACTCCGACGGGCTGCGGCTCACGGTGCAGGGCGAGGGCTTCCTGCGGCATGCGGAGCACATGCTGCACACGCTCGATGCGGCGGTGGAGGAGACACGCAACTCGGTGTCCTCGGTCGAGGGGCGGGTGCAGATCGCCATCACCGACACCGTGTCCGAATACATGCTGCCGAAGATCATCGGCGCGATGCGCAGGCAACTGCCGCTGGTCGAGTTCGAGCCCGTGGAGCGCAACCGGGTGGAGATCGAGAACGGCTTGCGCAGCGGCGAATTCGACCTGGCCGTGGTCCTGGTGTCGAACCTGTCTCGTGCCCCGGACATACGTCGCGAGAATCTGCTGAAGTCGGAGCGCCGTCTGTGGACGTCGTTCGACCATCCGCTGGTGGCGCAGAAGTCGGTGTCGCTGCGCGAGATCGCGCAGATGCCCTTCGTGCTGCTGGACATGGACGAGCACGTGGACACCGTGGGCCGCTACTGGAGCGCGATGAAGCTCAAGCCCAAGGTCGTGTTCCGCACCAAATCGATCGAGGCCGTGCGCAGCCTCGTTGCACAGAACGTGGGTGTGACGATCTTGTCGGATCTGGTGTTTCGCCCATGGTCGCACGATGGTGGGCGTATTCGCAGGACGGTGGTGTCCAGCGCGGTGCCCTCGATGGACCTGGGACTGGCCTATCGGCGCGGGGCTGTTCTTTCCGAGGCTACGGCAGCCTCTGCGAGTACCTTGCGGTTGTTGGCCAAGACGCTGACGAGAGAGTCACAGCCGCGGATGGATGACGAGCCGCTGTAGCTTTCGAGTGGGCCGCTTCCTGCGACACGCATGGCAGGCGTGGGGTGAGCGACAGCTACCGGCAGTTGTCGCCCAGTCATCGAAGGCGGGCTTATCGCAAGCCAGAAGAATCGCGTCCAGGACCGCGTCTCTGGCAGCCTCATCGGCATTGTCCCGGCAGGCCGCGCAATACGGGCAGCAGTTGCTGCGTTCGCACAGGATATTTCAGAACGGCCGGAATTGCGGTGTGTCACCCTGTTAAGAAGAAGGAAGGGGGCGGTTCGCACTGCGCCGACCGATCAGGCAGTTCCGGCTTCGGCGACGCGCAACCGGTAGAGGCCGACGTCGACGAGTCCCGCGTGGAAGCCGGCCTCGCAGTAGGAGAGGTAGTAGGTCCACAAGCGCTTGAACGCGGCGTCGAAGCCGAGTGGCTCGATCTGCGGCCAGGCGGCGAGGAACCGGCGACGCCACTCTGCCAGGGTTCGCGCGTAGTCCTTGCCGAAGCAGCGGGAAGCCTCGATCACCAACCCTGCGCGTTGCGCCTGTTCCCGCAGCACGCGCGGGCTGGGCAGCATGCCGCCGGGAAAGATGCAGTGCTGGATGAAATCGGTCCCCTGGCGGTAGCTGTCGAACTGCGCATCGGCGATCGTGATCGCCTGCAGCACCACGACGCCACCGGGCTTGAGGCGCTCGCGCAAGGTGGCGAAGTAGGTGGGCCAGTAGGCTTCGCCGACGGCCTCGATCATCTCGATGGACACGATGCGGTCGAACCGGCCCTGCACGTCGCGGTAGTCCTGCAGCCGCAGGTCGACCCGGTCGGCCACGCCCCAGTCCTGCGCGCGTTCGCGGGCGAAGGCCAGTTGCTCGCTCGACAGCGTGACGCCGGTGACGCGCGCTTCGTGCCGGCGGGCCAGGCTCGCGGCCAGCGTTCCCCAGCCGCAGCCGATCTCGAGCACGTCGCCCCCTTGCGGGGTGTCGAGCATTTCGGCGATGGCAGCGAGGCGGCGCGCCTGGGCGGCTTCCAGCGTGTCGTCGTCGGCGTCGCTGAACATCGCGCTCGAATACAGCATGCTGTCGTCCAGCCAGTGCCGATAGAACGCGTTGCCCAGGTCGTAGTGGAATGCGATGTTGTGCCGGCTTCCGCGCCGGCTGTTGCTGCGGGTCAGGTGCCGCAGCCGCGCCGCCCAGCGCGCCAGCCCGCGCCCCTTGAGCAGCGATCCCCAGGCCGATTCGTTGGCCAGGCCGAATTCGAACAAGGCCAGCAGGTCCGGACTTTCCCACTCGCCATTGCGGAACGACAGGGCCAGGCCCAGATCGCCTTGCAGCGCCAGGCGCAGCAGAGGGCGCCAGCTCAGCAGGCGCAGGCTCGCGTGCGGTCCGGGTTCGCGGCCGACCACCTCGATGCACCGGCCGCCCGGAAGGCTCAAGCTCAGCCGGCCGAAACGCGTGCGGGCCAGCAGCCGGCGCAGCGGCGAGAAGACCGGCGCGGCATCGAGGGCGGGTGCGGAAGGTGTGGTCAGGCTCATGGGGTCTTGTTCGAAGGAACGATGGTGAGGTCGTGGTCGGGGGCAGCCGGTCGCGGATGCAGCGGCACGCGCTTGATCCACAGACGCAGGGCCTGCCAGTGGATGGCGGCCACCACCTTGAGGGTCAGCAACGGATGCGTGATGAACACGCGCAGCAGCGCCAGGTCGCTCAGGGGGACACGTTGGCCGTCGAGCCGCGCGTTGAGCACGGCGCCGGCCGCGTCGTGCACGTTGATGCCGACCGAGACCGCCTCGCCCGGCGGTGCGACGCGGAACCGGTAGTGCAGGTCCATGCCGTTGAAGGGAGAGACGTACATCTGCTTGTCGCAGTGCTGCTCGACGACGGACGCGCCGTCATCAGCGACCGGGATCAGGTAGCTGTGCCGTTGCCCGAAGGTGTTGTTGACCTCGTACAGTAGCGCCTGCAGCGCGCCGTCGGGTGCATGGCAGAACCAGACGCTGAGCGGGTTGAACACGTGGCCGAGCAGCCGCGGCATGGTCAGCAGCCGGATCGCGCCGCCGGTTGGAAGGCCGGCCTCGCGCAGCCGCGCTTCCACCTGGGCCCGCAGGTCGCGGCCCGAACCGTCGCCATGGTCGGCGGCATGGAAGCTGAACAGGTTGAACTGGTCCACCGAGAAGCAGCGCAACCGGGCGTGCAGTTGCGGCAGTTCGTCGATGTCGATCAGCAGGTTGTAGACCCGGTAGCTCAGCCGGTGCCGCTTCGGCCGCAACCGCTGGTGCATGACGCGTCCGATGTAGAGCGCGGAGCCTTCGTGCGCGTTCATGAGGCGACGGCCTGCGCGGGGTGCGGCAGGTGGATGCGCCCGGACTCCTGCGCCACGCGCCAGGGCCGGCGCACACCGCCGAGCGCTTCGGCGACGGCCAGGCCGGCCTGCAATCCGTCCTCGTGGAAGCCGGCGCCGAAGTAGGCGCCGCAGAACCAGGTGCGGCGCTGGCCCTGCAGCTGCCACAGCTGGCGCTGCGCGGCCATGGCCGCGGCATCGAACAGCGGGTGGTCGTAGACCTCGGTGCGGATCAGGTGCTCGGGCCGCGGGTCGATCGCCGGGTTCAGGGTCAGGAACAGCGGCTCGGCCGCCGCGCCCTGCGGCAGGTGGGGCTGCAGCCGGTTCATCCAGTAGGTCACCGTCGGGGCCGCCCCGCTGCCGCGCGTGCCGAGGTAGTTCCAGCTCGACCACACGGCGCGCCGCGCCGGCATCAGGGCAGGGTCGCGGTGCAGCACGGCCAGGTTGCGGCTGTAGGGAAGGGCACCGAGCAGGGCCCGCTCGGCACCGGCGGGCACGTCGAGCAGCGCCAGCGAGCGGTCCGCATGGGTGGCCAGGACCACCTGGTCGAAGCGCTCGGGCCACCAGCCGGCGCTCGTGCGAAGCCGCACACCCGCCGGCTCGCGATGCAGTTCGAGCACGGCCCGGTCCAGCTGGATGCGGTCGGCGAAAGGCTGGCTGAGGCGCCGCACGTATTCGCGGCTGCCGCCCACCACGGTGCGCCAGATGGGGCGGCCGCTGATCTGCAGAAGCCCATGGTTCTCGCAGAACCGCACAAAGGCTGCCACCGGATAGCGCCCCACCTGCGCCGCCGGCGTGGACCAGATGGCCGCAGCCATGGGGTAGAGGTGGTCGTCGCGAAACGCGCGGCCATAGCCGTGGGCATCCAGGTAGTCGTCGAGCGCCTGGTCGCCTGCGAGCTGCGCATCGCGCGGCGCCTCGCGGTAGAACCGCAGCAGGTCGCGCAGCATGGCCCAGAAGCGGGGGCGCGCCAGGTTGCGCTTTTGCGCGAACAAGCCGCGCAGGTCGGTGCCGGCGTATTCGAGCCCGCCAGCGTCCAGGCTCACTGCGAACGACATGTCCGAGGCCGCGGTCGGCACGGCCAGATGCTGGAACAACGCGGTGAGGTTCGGGTACGCGGGCTCGTTGTAGACGATGAAGCCGGTGTCCACCGGCACCGGGCCTTCCCGGCCCGGCGCGTCCACGGTATGGCTGTGGCCGCCCAGCCGAGGCTCGCTCTCGAACACCGTGACCTCGTGGCGCTGGGACAGCAGCCAGGCGCAGGACAGGCCCGAGATGCCGGTGCCGACGACGGCGATGCGCTGCTCGGGAGGCACGGAGGCAGGCGTCGGCAAGGCGGCAGACGGGGCAAGAAGAGGCAGCATGGAGAGTCTCCGTCGGGTCGTGCTGCCTGTACGCAGGAAATGGCCGTTTGGATTACCGGCGTGTCGCTGCGATGATCCGAACGCGGCTTCCTTGCGTATGACAGCACATGACCGCGGCTCCTGATCCGTCCAACCCCTCTGCGGGCACTCCGTTGCCCCGCAGTCGTCGAGCGTCCCTCTTGACCGTTGTCTCCCCCGATTCCGAGCCATCTGCCTTGCCCGACGACCTCTGGGCCGAGGCGATGGCCGCCGTGGCGCAGCGACAGGACCGGGACGCGTTCGCGCAGCTGTTCTCGCATTTCGCGCCGCGCATCAAGCACTACCTGATGCACAGCGGCAGCCCGGCCATCCAGGCCGAGGAACTGGCCCAGGAAGCCCTGGTCACCGTCTGGCGCAAGGCCGCGCTGTTCGATCCGGCCCGGGCGGCCGCCACGACCTGGATCTTCGCCATCGCGCGGAACCTGCGTGTGGACGCGCTGCGGCGGCGCCAGGGTGTGCAGTCGTCTGAAGACGCAGTCGACTTCGACCTGCTCCCCTCGGACGACCCGGCCGTCGAAGACCAGCTGCACGACGCGCGCCTGAGCGAACGGCTGCGCGGCGCGCTGCGCCAGCTTCCGCCCGAGCAGCAGCAGGTGCTGCACCTTTCCTATTTTGAAGACGCGCCGCATGCCCGCATCGCGGCCCAGCTGTGCATTCCGCTGGGCACGGTGAAGTCGCGCGTGCGCCTGGCGGTCGCCCAACTGCGCCGCCTGCTGGAACATTGACGATGGACATCCGACACCACCCCGACGACGACCTGCTGCTGGCCGGGTCCTCCGGCCACTTGCCGGCTGGCATGCGACTGGTCCTGGCCAGCCACCTGGAACTGTGCCCGCTGTGCCGCGAGCGGGCGCGCGCACTCGATGCCGTGGGCGGCATCCTGCTCGACGGCCTGGAAGCGGTCCCGATGGCCGACGACGCGCTGTCGCGCACCTGGGCCCGGATCGATGCGCACGAAGGCGCTGAACCCGCTCGCGTGCGGGTCAGCGCGCCCCCACCGCTGCCACCCGGCGCGCGCTGGCCGCGCGCGCTCGCTCACTGCAGTGCCACGCCCTGGCGCTGGATCGGCCCCGGCATGCGCTGGAGCCGCGTGACGGTGCCCGATGCCCCGGAGGCCAACGTCTTTCTTCTGCGCATCGCGGCCGGCAAGTACCTGCCGCAGCACACGCACCAGGGGCAGGAGTTCACCCAGGTGCTGCACGGCCGCTTCCACGATGGCCGTGCCTTGTTCGGCGCCGGCGATTTCGATGCGGCCGATGCCGAGATCAACCACCAGCCGGTGGTCCAGGACGGCAGCGAGTGCATCTGCCTCGCCTCGCTGGACGGCCGGCTGCACTTCGACGGGGCTATTGCGCGTTTCTTCGGCGCGCTGGTCGGGATGTGATGCGCGCCGCGACCCACGCCGACACGCCGCTCACGGCCGTGCCCCATGCCAGGTCGGCGGCCGTGACGGCCCAGGGCCAGTCGCGCAGTGTGGCCTGGTTCGTCAGGTCATAGGTCGCGTAGGCCACGAGCCCGAGCAGCGCGCCGCGACGCAACGCCACGGCGGGCTCGCCAGCCTCCAGTGCCGGCGCGATCGCCAAGACGACCAGGCCGACCAGGTAGAGCGCATAGAACAGCGCCGCCGCCGTCCAGTCCACCTGCGGCGCCATCAGCGCACCGAGCGCGGGCTGGTACAGGCGCGGTCCCATGACCGACAACCAGACGGCGTCCAGCACCAGAAAACACACGAGCGCCCACAGGTAGGCAGCGAGCAAGGTACGCGGGGATGGCTTCATGGGGTGCTCCGTGGAGGAGAGGTCAGTCGGTAGCTCAGTTGGCGATCGCCCTTGGTGTCAGCGTCGAGCCCGATCCAGCGTCCGCTGTCGGCGGCATACCAGATGCGGATGCGCTGCTGCGCCGCCTGCAGTCGCCAGCCGCGCGCCCGCACGGGCTGACCGCGGACCTCGAGGGTCGCATCGGGCAGCGGCTCGAAGCGGACCGGCTCGACCTTGCCCGTCTGGGGATCGATCAGGCGCTGTTGTTTCACCAGCCGGGGATTCCAGTAGGCAAAGCTCATCGGGCAGTCGCCGTCGAAGCGCTGCGCGATCTGCTGGCGGGTGCCGTCGTCGTCGGTCTCGGCGCGCAGCTCACGCAGGCAGTCTCCGGCCCAGCGCTCCTCGGCCTGGTGCCGGTAGCGGTAGACCGGGATGCCGAGCATGCGCACGGTGAACAGGGCACGACTGTCGACGCTGCGCGTCGCCGCCGTGCCGCCGACGACAAAGCGATGGGTCCCGATCGGCTTGCCATCGAGCATGGCGGTGAAGTGCCATTCGCCCGCTTCCTCGTCACCTTCCTGTGCCACGGCCAGGCAGGTCGCCAGTGCCAGCATCAGCCCCAAGGCCCGGTGCTTCATGGACGGGCGCCACGCCGCGGCGGCCAGGGGATGAAGGCACTGGTGCGTGCCGCGTAGCTGCGGTAGGCGGGCCGGCGCTCGGCAATGTCGTGCTCCAGCAGCGCCACGCCCGACACCTTGAGCAGCAGGACGGTCATCAGCAGCGGAGACACCAGGCACCACGCCAGGGCCCATCCGCCCGCCGACAGCGCTGCCAACCCGAGGCCCCACCAGACGCAGGCCTCGCCGAAGTAGTTGGGGTGGCGCGACCAGGCCCAGAGGCCGCGGTCCATCACCGCATCCTCGCGGTGCGGGTTGCGCAGGAAGCGGGCGAGCTGGGCGTCGGCCACGGCCTCGAAGACCACACCGCCGCCGGCCAGCAGCAGGGCCAGCACGTCCAGCCAGGACAGGGGCGACGGGTGCGCGAACGCGGCCAGCAGCGGCCAACCGACGATCCATGCCAACACCGCCTGGAGCCCGAACACGAGGTAAAGGCTTTTCAGTCCGAAGTGTGGTTCGTTGCGCGCACGCATGGCTTGGTAGCGGCGGTCTTCGCCGTGGCCCCAGTTGCGGCGCCCGATGTGCAGCGCCAGCCGGCAAGCCCATGCCAGCAGCAGCCCGAGCATCCAGACGCTGCGAGCGTCGAGCGCGCGGGCATGGGCGCCAGCGTAGGCAAGGGCCGGCGCCGCGATCATCAGGGGCCAGATCCGGTCCGCCAGGCTGGCGTCGCGCACCGCGACGCTGAACACCCAGACGGGCAACGCCAGGCCGAGGGCGATCGCCAGACCCAGGCATGCGAGCGACAGCATCACCGTTTCTCGAACAGGTAGTGGCCGACCCACCACTGGCCGCCCTCGGCGTAGCCGAACAGCTCTTCCACCGAAATGAAGAAAAGCCGCCAGCGGGTCCACCACACCGGCGCGTCGCGCTCTCCGTAGACGGCGGCCAGCAGGGGCATGAGGGTGACCCGCCGGGCGTCCATGTGCGCCAGCCAGGCGGCCGAGGTCCGCGCGTAGTGGCGGCCATCCCAGCGCCAGCGGTGCAGCAGGCGCAAGTCGTCCTGGCAGCGCAGGGCAAGATCGTCGCTGGGCATCATGCCGCCGGAGAAGAAGTGGCGGCTCATCCAGTCGCTGGCATCGCGCTCCTCGAACGGGTAGGGCGCTTCGCGGTGAACGAAGACGTGCATGAAGAACCGCCCCTGCGGTTTCAACCAGCGGGCCACGTGCGAAAAGGCGCGCGGCCAGTTGCGCAGGTGCTCGAACATCTCCACCGACACCACCCGGTCGAAGCGATCGCCGGTCTCGAAATCATTGAAATCGCAGGTGATCACCTCGAGGTTGCCCAGGCCGCGTGCGGCGGCCTCGGCCGTGATGAACAGCCGCTGCGAGTGCGAATTGGAGACCGCCGTGATGCGGGCGCGTGGGAAGTGTTCGGCCATCCACAGACTCAGCGAACCCCAACCGCAGCCCAGCTCCAGGATGCGCAGCCCATCCGCCAGGCCGGCACGTGCGCAGGTCTCGGCCAAGGCTGCCGCCTCCGCCTGCTCGAGCGTCTGCACTCCCTCAGGCCACCAGCAGCAGCTGTACTTCCGGTGGGGCCCCAGAACGCCTGTGAAGAACTCGGCGGGCAGCTCGTAGTGTTGCTCGTTGGCTTTCTCGGGCAGCAGGGCCAGCGGTGCCTCGCGCAGTCCGTCGAAAAATGCCTCCGAACGCAGGGCGACGGCTTCCGGGTCGCCGCTGTCCAGCTCGACCAGGCGCTGGCGCAGCAGCCGCCGCACGCCCAGCCGAACGGCGCCGTCGGGCACCAGGCCTTGTTCAACCCAATGGATGGCAGTGGAGGTGCTCGAGGCTTGGGGCATGGCGGTGGGTGCAGGAAGAGAGTCTCTTCTTCCTACGCCAGGCCGGCCGCAATGGATCACTGTGCGTCGGCTTCAGCGCATGGGGACTGAGGCGACGGTGCGAAGTACGGCGGTCGGTCACTTGGCGGCGCTACAGGCCAGGCCCACTATCTCTGGACAAACTGGACATGCACCGCGAGAGCTGCGAAGCGGACGTAGCTGTGCACACGGCTCCCGGCGTCAAGAGAGGGCTGAGCCCGCGCCTACGTTGATTTCACGAGGCTTGATGCATCGGCGCGTGGCGCGACCGGCCGACGATCCCGATCGCAGACGCAGGGGCCGTCTGAATCGCCGGATGGGCGGGCGGGTGCGAACCCTGAGTGAACGGCTAGACCACGCCCCGGAACAAGGGCAGGCAGGCCATTGCAAGCTGCTTGACGTGGCGGTCGTCGGTGCCGCAGCAACCGCCCATGACATTGAGGCGCTTCAACCGGTGCATCTTGAGCGCGGCATAGGCCTGCCCCAACTCCACCGGGTCGCCCGCATCCAGTTCGGGCGCCTCGTTCAACTCGGCATGGCTCATCCTGGAGGCGTTCGCGCGCAGACCGCGAATCCGCCCAGCCCACGGCGCGTCGCCATGCACCACCTGCTGGAAGTGGCTGGGGTGGGCGCAGTTGATCATGAAGTAGGCCGGATAACCCGCGGTGGCGCCGTCCACCTGCTGGATGGCGTCCGCCAGGGACTGCCCCGTCGGCAGCCTGCCATCGGTCTCCACCGTGAAGGAAATGACGACGGGCATGTTCGCCTGCTTCGCTGCCAGCGCGATCCCCGACGCCTCTTCGACATAGTTCATGGTGATGGCGCTCACCAGGTCGGCCGCGGTGCCGGCGAAGGTCTCGACCTGCGCACGATGGTAGTCCTGCGCTTCGCGCACCGACATGGCACGGTCCGGGACATAGCCGTCGCCGCGAGGTCCAAGGCATCCGCTGATGACGATCGGCGTCCGGCGGGTCTGGTAGGCATCGCGGACGTCCTCCAGCAGACCCACCAGCTGCCGGTCGACCGCCGCGAGCTCCTCGGGGCCGTAGCCCAGCCTGCTCCCCCAGTCTGGATTGGACCGCCAGGTTGCCGTTTCCAGAATCAGCCCGACGTCGAAGCTTCTGGCCAGCGCCGCGTAGGTCCGGAAATACTTCCGCAGCACTCTTTCGCCTTCCGGCGTCCGGAGCAGGTGAAAGGCGGCAAAGTCGGGAAGTTCCTGCCCCTCCAGAAAGATCAGGGTGGTCTCGATGCCGCCGTCGGCCATGAAGAAATCATCACCGAGCTGCGGCAATGCGCTCCTGTAGGTTGCCATCGCTGACTCCTCTCATTCGGGTGTCCGAATGGCCGCAGCCGCCAAGGCGCCGGGCCCGCGAAGCGGATGATGACAGTGAGCGCCTCGCGGGCCAAGTGCCTGGCCGGCGGCGCGCCTTTCTCCCCCTTCAGGCTTCGGCTGTCGATCAACTGCCGGTGGCGGTCACTCGAAGCCTGACGAAGGGGCTGGAGTTCACGGAGTGATCTCTCCGGATCGGATGGCCATGCGAACAGCTTCGGCTGTCGTCGTGGCCCCCAAACGTCGGCGGACACGCCGCAGGTGATTCTCGATGGTGCGTTCGGAAAGGTCCATGCTGGATGCAGGCTTCCGCCTGCCGCTTTCCAGCAGCCATCCAGCGCATGACCGTTTGTTCGCGCGGAGTCAGGCGATGCTCGAACCGCTGAGCCTTTCTGGTCGACGCCTGCACCCGGCGGCTCCGTGCAACGGCGTCAGCTCGTTCGGCGCTTCACATTCGGAACCAAGGCCTTGATCACCGCGTCGGCCATCCGATGAAGAGACGGCGCGTTCTGATAAACCCGCTCCATCACCGCCAAGCCTCGGGTGAATGTGATGACAACCTGCGCGGTTTCCTTGGGGGACAGTGAAAGCTGTGCCGACATGTCTCCCTTCGACATGGCGGCTGAGACGACGCCCTGGAGCTCGTCGAGCAACTGACGCAGCCGCTCCTGGATGCGCGGGCCTGCACCGTCGACCTCCGTTGCCGTCTTCGTGGTGAGACAGCCCCGAGGCGGTACGCCTTGCGTCATGTTGGCGATCGCGACCTTGAAGAAGGCGCGCAACGCCGTCTCTGCGCGCGGTTTGTCGAGGGCTGTGCGCGCGTTGTCCAGAAACCTGGTGGCGTACGCCTCGAAGGCCAGCAAGAACAGTTCCTCCTTGCCGCCATAGGCGTGATAGAGCGAACCACGCTGCACATCGGCGGCCTCTGCCAGATCGGCCATGGACGTGGCCCGCCAGCCTTTTTGCCAGAACACGTCCAGCACGGCGTCCAACACCTTGGCCTCATCGAACTGCCTGACTCCTGCCATGAGAAATCCTCGCGCTTTCTATTTTTGACAACGTAGTCAAACTTGACAATACTGTCAATGATAGTCCGTCCGCCACGCAGGCGATGCCCGCGGCGCCAGGCAAGACACTTCCATCGTTCTGAAGGAACCCCAATCGATGACTCGGCTTTCTGCCTCACCGCCTGTTTCCCAAATCGGCATCGATCGTCGATGGGTGGGTGTGCTGTTCGGACTCGCTTCGGCCCTGATCTGGGGCGCCTTTCCGGTCGTGACTCGCTTCGGGCTGACTCACACGGCATTGGACGTCTACGACATCACATGCATCCGGTACACGGTCTCGGGCGTGATGCTGTTGCCGTTTCTCGTACGACGAGGCCTCATGGGGCTGAGCTGGACAGCCATCGCGCTCATGACCGCCGGCATTGGCGCGCCCTACATGCTGGTGGTCGCCTTCGGCCTCGGCATGGCGCCGGTGGAGCAGTTCGCCGTGGTCACGCCTGGCAGCATGATCCTGTTCTCGGCGCTCATCAGTGCCTGGGGACTCGGCGCCAGGCTCTCGCGCAGGGAGACGGCGGGCATTGCGCTGATCATCCTCGGGGTCGCGCTGGTCGGCTTCCACAATTTCAGCGCCGTCCGCTCCTCGCCGTGGGCCTACCTGATCTTCCTTCTGGGCGGGCTGCTGTGGGCCATCTACACGGTCTCGTCCAAGCAGTTCTCTGCATCGGCGCTGCACGCCACCGCCATTGTTTCGGTGTTCTCGATGATCATCTACCTGCCCGCCTACCTCGCGACGCGCGGGCTGCACCTGTTGCAAGCGCCACTGGGTGACATCGGTGTGCAGGCGTTCTATCAGGGGGTGATGGTCTCCACGGTGGCTTTGTTCTTTTTCAGCAAGTCGGTGCAGATTCTGGGCGCAGCCGTCGGTGCCACGTTCGCTGCACTCGTTCCCGGCGCAGCGACGCTGCTCGCCCTGCTGGTCCTTGACGAGCGGCCCAGCGCCACAGCCATTGCCGGGCTTGTCATCGTCACAGGCGGCATGACGGCGATGCTGATACAGCAACGTCGATCTTCGTCCCCCGTTGAATCCAGGGGACATTGAGTCCCTGAACCCGGCAATTTCCGTCGAGGAGTTTCTGCATCGAAGGGCGCAGCTTCCTCGCTGGTTCATTCATCGAACAGGCGGCGCAGCCGCGAGGCCGTGGAGCAGCACCGTCCAGTGCTGCAGTCGGGCCATGGCGGCCTCGCGGCCTTTCTGCGCCGCTTGTGGACCGCTGCCGTCGTCGGCCAGCGCGATCAGTTTGTGGGCAGCCGTCGTCACGGCCCGCGCGAAATCCTCGGTGCGGCCCTGCCACACCACGATGCGATGGTGCAGGCCCATTTGCGCGGCGCGCTGCGCATTGATCGCCTGCTCGGGCTGGTCGGTCAGGAGCAGCAGGATCGGCTTGCGGTACACCGCCGCGACCGACAGCGCCGCCATGCCGGGCGCGGAGACGATGAAGGCGCTGCGCGCAGCCCTCTCGATCCAGTGCTCGTCCTGCGCGTGCCAGCCCGCGCGCTGTGCATAGCCTTCGCCGACGAGGTGCGCCGGCGCGCGCGCCTCGGCGAGCCCGCGCTCCAGGCCGTCGGCCAGTGCGGCTTCCTTGAAATGCGGGTTGAGGTACACGGCGGCCTGCGGTGCGAGGTCGTCGTGCGCTTCCGTGTCGACGCCCACTACGGCCACCGGCGTGGCGAGCCGGTGGCCGCCGTGTCCATCGGGCTGGGGCTCGCCGTAGGCGAAATCGTGCGCGATGCGCGCGCGGCTGCGGTCGATCTGCCACGCGACGATGCGGCCGAAGATGCTCGCCATCCACGCCGGCATGCGCCCGCTGAAGTTGGTCTGCAGCGCGTGCCGCAGGCTCGCGCCGTACACATGCACCACCTTGCGCCGCCAGACCGGCATCCAGCCCATGAACAGCAGCGCGGGGTGGAAGGAATCGTTCACCACCAGGTCCGCATCGCGGAACCACGCGCGCAGCCGAAGGATGTCGCGCAGCATGCGCTCCGGACGGAACACGTAGTGCGCCACGTTGCGGTCGGTTTCGCGGCGCAGCATGTTCTGCTCGCGGTCGAACTGCACCGCGTAATGGCGCGAGAGCACCGGCGCCTCGATGCCGAAGCCGGCGAGAAAGCGCGCGCCTTCATCGGAGGTGGTGAGCACCTGCACGCTGGCGCCCGCGGCGCGCAGCGAATGCGTGAGCAGCTGCGCGCGCATCAGGTGGCCGCGCGCGTCCGCAGTCGCGAGGTAGACGATGCGCGTCGGCATCGACGGACTCAGGCCGCCACCGGCCGCGCACGGCCGGGGCGCAGGCGCAAGGCCACGCCCGCGAGGTACATGCCCAGCGCGCCGGTGATGCCGAAGCCGCGCTCGGTGTCGCGCACCTCGCGCATCAGCTGCGCGAGCCGTGCTTCTTCGTACGGCGCCACGCAGCGCTGCAGCGTGTGGCTGCACAGGCGGATGTGCCGGTCTTCGTCGGCCAGCACGCGCGTGAGCAGCGGGTGCAGCGCATGCCGCGGGCCGATCAGCGCGCAGTGGCGCTGCAGGATGCGCGAGGCCATCTGCTCGGCGGCAAGGCCGATCGCATACGCCGGCACGAGGCCACCATGTGCGAAGTGCGGCGCATGGCGCTGGATGAGACGCTGCCAGCGCGCAAGCTTGCGCTGGCTCAGCCAGTCGGGCTTCGGTGCTGCTTCCGGCGATGCAGCCGCCTGCGCCGTGCCGCCGCGCGCGACGATGGCGTCGGCGAAGAGCCGCGCATGCAGTTGCTCGTCGGCCAGGTGCTGGTCGAGCTGGCGCGTGAGCCACTCGGGCGCGTTGGTGCGCAGCTCGCGCTGCAGCGCCTGCTCGGACGATTCCTCGCCGATCAGATACAGGCGCAGCAACATCACTTCGCCGGCGCGGCTCGCATGCATCTGGCGCAACGCGGCGCGCTTGATGTGGTGCACCAGCCGGGCCTGCAGCGCCGGCCAGCCACGCAGTTGCGGCGGCGAGAGGCAGTCGAATGCCGCGTTCGCCTGGGCGGTGTCAGCGTCCATCGGCTTTTTTGGCCACCGGGGTCTGCGGCTGCAGTTGCTGCCAACCGAGCACGAGGCCGATGAAACTGCCTTGGAGGAAGGCGCGCGCCGATGCATCGGCACCGGCGAACTCGCGCTGCTGGCCGTCGTAGCGCACGTAGCCCTTGCCGCCCGCGGCACCGAGCACCAGCTTCTCGTTCTTGTGGAAGCCGCGCTGCATCAGCGGCAGCAGCAGCGACTGCGATTCGAGGCCATAGAGGAACAGGTCGCGCTGCACCACCTGGCGCGGAATCTGCCCGCTCAGCGCCTGCAGCTCGAGCGACCAGTCGCCTTGCCGCATCGCTTCGGACAGCTCGCCGCCCTTGGCCCCCGGCGCGTGGAAATGCGCGCGCGCCACCGACTTGGAGGCACGGCTCAACCCCAGGCCGACGGTGATGTCCGCATCGGTGGCACCGCCTTTCCGGTTGTCCCGCACCTGCACGAACTCGTTGGCGAGCCGCGCGGCGATCGAAGGCCTGGAGAGCGTCTCGGCGATCTGCGCCGGCGTGAGCACCACGCGCTCGGCACCGCCTTCGATCACCACGACCTGGTACGGGTCGATGCGGATGTCGCTGAATTCGCCGCCGACGGGCGAGTGCGCATGGTTGCTCACCGACCACTCGTTGCCCGAGCGGCTCAGCAACGCATGGAAGGTCAGCGGCACGCGCTGGCCACTGTGGCGCGACTGGCCGGAGCCTTGCAGCAGCACGTCGCCCACGATGGTCTTGCGGCCGTAGCTGCGCGGGTTCGCAAAGCGCAGGGTGTGCGCCGTGCTGTCGAGTGCGGCGCGCGTGTCGGCATCGTCGAGCGCGAGGCGGTTGCACTCGTTCGCAGGGCCTGCGAGCGCGGAGAAGGGGCAGCCGCTGTCGGACTTGAAATTGAAGACGCCGCGTCCGCTGAAGTCGGCGGCGCCCGCCGTGGCGCATGCGCCGGTCAGCACGAGAAGGCTGATGAGGATGTTTTTCTTGTTCATGTCGGGCGATGGTACGAAAGCGCCTGCGCGTCCGCGTTCGTGCGGCCCGTCGTGTGCAGGCCGATGCCGCGCGCGAAGGCGCCGAGCATGTCGATGGTCGAGAAGCCCACGATCAGCGCCACGCCGGCGAGCCAGCGCAGGCCGCGCAGGGGCGGCAGGTCCTGGTGGTTGAGCGCGCGCACGCTGAAACCCAGCCGCGTGAACAGCACGCACAGCGGCCCGATCGGCCCGCTCTTCGCAAGCCATTGCCAGCGCGCCGACACATAGCTGCGCAAGAGGTGCGGCGTGAGCGAATACGTGTCCTGCCCGCGCATCCAGCGCAGCTTGAGCGCTTCGGCACGCGTGTCGGGCAGGCGGTGCTCGGTGTGGGCCGCGGCCGCGTAGTGGATGGGAACGTTCGCTGCCTTCAGCCGCATGCCCAGCACCTGGCAGTGCGCGCGGTACACGCCATCGAGCGCCTGGTAGCTGTGCTGCTCGAACACGTCGCGGCGAAAGGCCACGTTGTTCGCGTAGAAGTTGCTCGTCGCGCCCGCGTGGTCGGCGTTGGGAAAGTACATGAAGTCGATGGTCGTGAGCGCGGTGCCCACGATGCTGGCCGCGTAGCTCGTGCGGCCGGCCACCACCGCGGGCGCATCGGCGCCGCGCGTGAAGGGCGTGAGCATCTGCAGCAGCCAGTCGTCGTCGGGCAGGCAATCGGCATCGGCGAACACCACGTGGTCGCAGCGCGTCGCATCGGTGGCCGCGAAGCCGACGTTCTTGGCGTCGTAGTAGCCGGTGGCGGCGTCGATGCGCACGAAGTCGATGGGGCGGCCCGCCAGCGCCGTGACGGCCTCGCACGATGCGGCGCTCAGGCCGTCGTGCGTGATGACCACCTGGGCCAGGGCCGAGAGCGGCAGCTTCTGCTTCGCCAACAGGGCGATCAGGCGCTGCAGGCTGGTGCTTGCGGCGGCTTCGGCATCCGCTCCGCCGCGCAGGTTGTTGGTCTCCAGGACCAGCGCGCAACGCGCGGCAACGTGATCGGGCATCATCGAATTTTCCTGTCGGGACATTGTTTTGAAGGCTTGCATCCTGCTTTTATCTCACAACCGCCGCCGCGGCCAGTGCCTTGGGGGAGGGCGCTGCGCATGAGGCTCGCCATCTTCGGCGCCGGTTATGTGGGCCTCAGCTTCGCCGCCTGCATGGCCGAAGCGGGGCACGACGTGCTGTGTGCGGACGCCGATGCCGGCCGCATCGAGGGACTGCAGCAGGGCCGGATGCCGCTGCACGAGCCGGGGCTGGAGGCGCTGGTGTCCGCAGGCCTCTCGACGGGGAAGCTGCGCTTCACGGCCGACGAGCGCGCGGCGAGCCTGCATGGCGACGTGCTCTTCATCGTGGTCAACACGCCGGCCGATGCGCAAGGCGATGTCGACCTGCGGCATGTGATGGCCGTGGCTCGCAGCGTCGGGCAGCACCGGGACCGCGATGCCGTGGTCGTCTGCAAGTCCACCGCGCCGGTCGGCACCGCGGAGCAGGTCGAGGCCGTGCTGCGCGCGGCGCTTTCGCAGCGCGGTGCGGCACATCGGGTCGCGGTGGCCGTGAACCCCGAATTCCTGCGCGAGGGCTCGGCCGTGCGCGACTGCCGCCAGCCTGACCGCGTGGTGATCGGTGCGACCGACCCCGCGGCCATCGGCCTGCTGACACGGCTCTACGAACCCTTCGTGCGCGACCCGGCGAAGCAGCTGCTGGTGATGGACCGGCGCTCCGCCGAGCTCACCAAGTACGCCGCCAACGCGATGCTCGCGACCCGCATCAGCTTCATGAACGAGATGGCGCGCGTGGCCGAGCATGCGGGCGCCGACATCGAGATGGTGCGCCGCGGCATCGGCTCGGACCGGCGCATCGGCCCCGACTTCCTGCAAGCGGGCGCGGGCTATGGCGGCTCGTGCCTGGCGAAGGACGTGCGAGCGCTGCGGCATGCCGCCGATCGCGAGGGGCAGCCGCTGCGCATCCTCGCGGCCGTCGAGGCCGCGAACCACGAGCAGAAGGGGCGCCTCTTCGACCTGATGACGCATCACTTCGAAGGCCGCATCGCGAACAAGACCATCGCCCTCTGGGGCCTGGCCTTCAAGCCCGACACCGATGACATGCGCGATGCGCCGAGCCTCGTGCTGCTGGAGCGCTTGTGGGCGGCGGGCGCGCACGTGCAGGTGCACGACCCGGCGGCGATGCCGAACGCGCGCGCCATCGTCGGCGAGCGCGGCGACGTGCGCTGGTGCGACACGCCCGAAGACGCATTGCAGGGCGCCGACGTGCTGGCGCTCGTGACCGAATGGCCCGTGTTTCGTCGCCCCGATCTGGCGCGCATCGCCAGCACATTGAAGGCGCCCGCGATCTTCGACGGCCGCAACCTCTACGACGCCGCCGAAGTCGAAGCCGCCGGCATCGCGTACTACGGCATCGGGCGCGGCCGGTCAGTGCGGCGCTGAATCGTCGTCAGCAGCGTGCCGGTCACTCGCCGGCTTCTTGATCCATTGAAAACGTCAACCCCATGTCGGAACGAATCGAACTGAAGCTTGATTGGACAAGAAAACAGGTCCGGCAACTGGCCGCAAACGGCGAGCTGTCCATCCTGCAATTTTCCGCCACACAGGAGGTACCGCCTTCGCTGCTGGAAATCCTGAACGAAGATCTCTTCAGGCATCGGCCGGACATCACATGGCGGATGTATGGAAGCTACGCGCGTGTGTGCGATCTTTCTTGCCTGAGGCTCATGCCCCATGTCGAAAGGTTGAGCCTTGACTGCCTCACCCGGGTCAGCAATGCGGATGCCGTAGATGCCTTGCCGAAGCTGAAGGAGTTCGTCTTTGATGTGTATGAAGCAGATTCGCTGGATGTGTTGAACGCAGTGCCCACAGACCTGCAAAGACTCAGAATCGGCAAGACGAAAACGAAGAAGACCGATCTTTTCGGGCTGGAGCGCTTTTCCCATCTGAGGCAACTCGTTGTTGCAGGCCACACGCGAGGCCTCGAGGTGATTGGAAAGCTGTCGACCTTGAATGAGGTGTCCCTCATGGGGATGCCGCTGTCGAATCTGGCCTTTCTAGGGCATCTGCCCCACCTGCATATGCTTCAACTGGGATTCGGAAGCGCGCAGAACCTGGACACGCTTGCGGGCCTGAACGCCCTGAGACACCTGGCACTGTTGCGGATCAAGGATTTGTCGGACCTGTCCGTCGTCAGCCAACTGGAGACGCTGCAAAGGTTGACCGCGCAAGATCAGCCACACCTTGCCAGCTTGCCCTCGTTGGCTGCGCTCAAGGATCTGGCGCTGATCGTCCTCAACAACGTGGGGCTGAAGGACCTGAGGTGGGTGGCCTCTGCACCGGCGCTCGAAAGCCTGGCCATGTTTCAGATGCCAGCGCTGGCGCACGGTGACGCCCAGAGTCTCCTGCGTCAGCCCGGCCCCCTGAGGCGCCTGATGGTGGGGTTGAAAAGCGCCCGCGAGCACAAGCTCGCGCGACAGGCGATCGAGGAATCAGGCCTGTGGGACGATGGCGGATGGTGGCGGTGACATCGCGACCCTTGGTGTTGTCGTCGCATTGAACTGCGAGGTGATGTCTGTACTCATTAATTCGGAGGCGGCCTGCATGAGCAGGGCCGCACTGACCGGCTTGGGCATCCCCACTCGCATATTCGGGCCTGCGCTCATTCCTGGCGCGCGTTGCTTTGGCGCACGGCGTGCAGATACCCGTCCAACGCCAGCAGCACCTCCTCCACCATGACGTCCGCGCTCGGCAGGGCGGCGCTCACCAGCAGCGTCTGCTTCACCAAAGCATCGACGACGGTGTACGCGCCGAAGGCCACGCGCGCATCGTGCAGTCCCTCGGGCCAGTCCACCGCGCTCGTCAGTGCCTTGCCGAAGAGGTTGACGTTGTGCTGGTACAGGCGGTTGTAGACGAGCTGCGGCGAGACGCGGCGCTCGATGGAGCTCAGCACCCGCCAGCGCCCGCCGCCCTCGAGCATCGTGTGCACCTGGGTCTGCGCCAGCAGACGCGTGATCTCGCTCAGCGTGCGTTGGCCTTCCGCCTGGACGACGTCATCCACCGCGCTCGAGAGCGCCGTCGAGAGCTTGCGCACCCAGGTGCGCACGGTCATGGCCGCGACCGCTTCCTTGCCGGGGAAGTACTGGTAGACGCTGCCGACGCTGACGCCGGCCACGTTGGCGATGTCGCGCATCGACGTCTTCTCATAACCCTTTTCCAGCAGCAGGAGCACGAAGGCATCCTGGATGGCGATGGACGTCATCCATGCGCGTGACTGGGAGGGCTTGCGTCGGGGTTTGAGGGCGGTCGTCATGGCTGAAAAGCGAACACCGGGACGGCGCACGCAAGGAGGAGGGCCTCGTTGCAGAGGGAAATCAACGCTTCGGCGCGTGTCCCGAAAACTGAACATGCCTGCCCGGTCGATTTCCTAGACTTCTTTCAACCCGAGGCAGCTGGTGGCCGCGAGCCCCGAACCTCACATCAACCCAAGGCCAACGCGCGCACTCGTCATTCTTGCATGTCACCTCCTGCGACCTACAAAGCACCCTTGCGCGAACTGCGCTTCGTCCTGAACGATCTGCTCGGCATCGACGGAGAACTGAAGTCGCTTCGCCTGCCCGGCGCCATCGCCCGTGAAGACATCGACGCGCTGATGGAGGACATGGCGGCCTTCGCCGAAGAGGTGCTCGCACCGCTCAACCAGAGCGCGGACCGCGAAGGCTGCACCTGGCGCGATGGCGAAGTCGCCACCCCCGGCGGCTTCAAGGCCGCGTACGACGTGTTCCGGGGCAAGGGCTGGGCCGGCCTGGGCGCGGCGCTCGAGCACGGTGGCCGCGCGTGGCCGACGGTGCTGACCCATCTGGTGACGGAGCTGATCGGCTCGGCCAACCATTCCTGGCTGATGTACCACAGCATTTCACGCGGCGGCTACGAATGCATCCGGGCCAACGGCACGCCCGCGCAGCAGGCGGCATACCTTCCGCACCTGGCCAGCGGCGCGTGGACCAGCAGCATGTGCATCACCGAGTGCGAGGCCGGCACCGACGTGGGCCTGCTGCGCACGGTGGCCGTTCCGCAGCCGGACGGCAGCTATCGCCTCGCGGGCCTCAAGCGCATGGTCACGGCCGCCGAGCACGACCTGGCGGACAACATCGTCCACCTCGTGCTGGCCCGGATCGCGGGCGCGCCCGAGGGCGCGCGGGGGCTTTCGCTGTTCATCGTGCCCCGGCACCTGCCCGGCGCGGCCGAGCGCAACGGCGTGCGCTGCGAAGGGCTCGAGGACAAGATGGGCATCCGCGGCACGCCGACCTGCTGGTTGCGGCTCGACGGTGCGCGGGGCGAATTGCTGAACACCGCCGGCAACGGCCTGGCGGCCATGTTCGTGATGATGAACATCGCCCGCCTGGCCACGGGCATGCAGGGCGTGAACCAGGCCGAGGCGGCCTACCAACTTGCACGCGATCACGCCCGCACGCGGCTGCAGGGGCGCGGCTTCAGCGGGGAGCGCAGGCCCGAGGCGCAGCCTGCCGCCGATCCGTTGATCGTGCATGCCGATGTGCGCCGCATGCTGCTGGTGCAGAAGGCCTGGACGGAAGGTTCGCGCGCGCTGGCCTACTGGCTCGCGTTGCAGGTCGATCGCTCGAAGCTCCACCCCGAGCCTTCGGTGCGCCGCGAGGCCGACGAGCTCGTCTCGCTGCTCACGCCGGTGCTCAAGGCCTTCGCGACGGACAACGGCTACGCCAGCACCACGCTGGCGCAGCAGGTCATGGGCGGCTGGGGCTACCTGGACGACAGCGGCGTTCACCAGTACCTCCGCGACGTGCGCGTGGGCCAGATCTACGAAGGGGCCAACGGCATCCAGGGCCAGGACCTGCTCGGACGCAAGATCCTCGGCGACGGGGGCGCAAGGCTGCGCGGGTTCATGGACGTGGTGCACCAGGTCCTGGAGAAGAACGAGGCGCATCCGGTGCTACAGCCGTGGGTGGCGCAGACGCGCGCGCTGTGCGTGCGCCTCGATGCGCTGACCCGGCACCTGATCGCGCGGGCGCCGTCGCACCCCGACCAGGTTGGCGCGTCCGGCCACAGCTGCCTGCGCATCGTCGGTGTGCTGGCCCTCGCGTGGCAGTGGATCGGCATGGCCTCGATCGCGCAGCGCAGGATCGACGCGCAACAGTCCGATGCCTTCGACATCGCCAAGGTGGCCACGGCCCGCTTCTATTTCGCGCACCTGTTCCCCGAGGTCGAGCAGCACCTGCAGGTGGCCGCGCGGGACGACGACGCCGTGATGGCGCTGGACGCCGACTTCTTCTGATCCCGCCGCGCAGCCGCTCCCGGCTGCGCCCAGAACAACACGGGATGCGAAGCCCGGCGGCATCGCGTTGCCCGGCCCGGCATCCAACTGGAAAAAAACTTCATGAACCTGATCTCGATGTTCGACGAGAGCGCGTCGCGCTGGCCGACGAAGACGCTGCTGCATTACGGCGACGAGGCCTTCAGCTACGCGCAGATCCAGGCGCTCAGCCGCCGCGCCGCGCAGGTGCTGCGCGACCGGGGCGTGGGGCAGGGCGACCGTGTGGCCCTCATGTGCTTCAACACGCCGTACTTTCTCATCGGCGTGCTGGGCGCGTTGCGCCTGGGCGCGGTCATCGTGCCGGTCAATCACAAGCTGCAGAAGCCCGAGGTCGAGTTCATCCTGCGCCACAGCGACGCCAGGCTCTGCATCATCGACGTCGCCCTGGGCACGCTGGCGCAACGCATCGAGACCGAGGCCTGCCTGCTGGGCACCGGCGACATGGCCGGCGCAGTGGACGTCGGCTTCGATCACTTCGACACGCTGGTGCAGCGCACCGAAGCGGGCGAGTTGCCTGCGCCGGTCGATGACGAGGCACTGGCGCAGGTGCTCTACACCTCGGGCACCACCGGCCAGCCCAAGGGATGCCTGCACAGCCACCGCGCGGTCTTCACCACGGCGCTGGTCTGCGCGGCGGCCCTGTCGATGACGCACAACGACCGGATGCTCATCGCCATGCCGATCTGGCATGCGGCGCCGCTCAACAACTGGACCTTCGGGACGCTGCTGATGGGCGGCACGCTGGTCTTCCTGCGCGAGTACGCGCCGCGCGGATTCCTGGAAGCCATTGCGCGGCACCGCGTCACGCTGACCTTCGGCGCGCCCATCGCCTTGCTCGCGCCGCTCGAACTCGCTGACTTCGACCGCCACGACCTGGGCTCGATGCGGCTGTGGATCTACGGTGGCGGTCCGCTGGGCGAGGACATGGCGAAGCGGCTCATGCAACGCTATCGCACGACGCAGTTCATGCAGGTCTACGGCATGACCGAGATGGGCCCGCTGGGCACCGCGCTGTTCCCGGAGGACGCGCTGCGCAAGGCGGGATCGATCGGCCGCTCCAGCCTGCCGGGCGTGCAGGTGCGCGTGGTCGCTGAAGACGGCGGCGCGGCGCCCGCGGGCCAGGTCGGCGAGATCCAGTTGCGCAGCGAAGCCGCCATGCGCGGTTACCTGAACGATGCTGAGGCCACGCGCGCCGCCTACACACCCGACGGCTGGTACCGAAGCGGCGACCTGGCCCGGGTCGACGAGGACGGCTACTACTACGTGGTGGACCGGCTCAAGGACCTGATCACCACCGGCGGCGAGAACGTGTACTCCAAGGAGGTGGAAGACGCGCTGTCGCCGCATCCCGATCTCGCCGACGTGGCCGTCATCGGCCGCCCGCACCCGGACTGGGGCGAAACCGTGGTGGCGGTCATCGTGCCCCGGCCCGGCCGGCAGCCGGACGCGGAGGCACTCAAGGCCTTCCTGGCCGACAAGCTGGCCCGCTACAAGATTCCGCGCGACTACGTCTGCGTCGACACGCTGCCGCGCACGCCGTCGGGCAAGTTGCAAAAGCACCTGCTGCGGCAAGACATCGGCGCACCGGCTTCCTCTCTTCTTTCCACTTCCAAGGATATCCACGCATGAACCTGTTCGACCTGAACGGAAAAGTCGCCGTCGTGACCGGTGCCAGCCGCGGCATCGGCCGCGCCACCGCCGAGCACCTGGCGCTGCTCGGAGCCAAAGTCTGTGTCTCCAGCCGGCGGCTCGAGGCCTGCGAGGAAGTGGCGGAGGGCATCCGGGCGCAAGGCGGGCAGGCCTTTGCCTGCCAGGCCAGCATCTCGCAGCCCGAGGAGCTGCGCGCGATGGTGGCGCAGGTGCGCGAGCGCTTCGGCGCCATCGACATCCTGGTCTGCAATGCGGCCACCAACCCGCACTACGGGCCGCTGGCCGAGATCGCGGACGAGATGTTCATGAAGATCGTGCGCAACAACGTGCTGAGCAATCTCTGGCTGGCCAATCTCGTTCGTCCCGACATGCAGGCCAGGGGCAACGGCGCCATCGTGATCGTCTCGTCCATCGCGGGCCTGCAGGGCTCTTCGACGATCGGTGCCTACGGGTTGTCCAAGGCCGGCGACATGCAACTGGCCCGTGACCTGGCGGTCGAGTGGGGCCCACAGGGCATTCGCGTCAACTGCATCGCGCCGGGCCTGATCGACACCAAGATGGCCGGCATGCTGCTCGCGGACCCCGAGATCCAGTCGTTCACGCAGAAGAAATTGCCGCTGCGGCGCGTCGGGCAGCCGCAAGAGATTGCGGGCGCCATCGCGTTCCTGGCATCGCCCGCGGCCGCGTTCGTGACCGGCCAGACGCTTGTCGCCGACGGCGGCGCCGTCATCGTCTGAACACCCGCAGATCGACATCCACAAGGAGACTTACCGTGAGCCTGAAGAAAACCATCGTCGCGCCGATGCTGTGCATCGCCCTGGCCGCCAGCGCCCAACCCGTGCCGACCGTGAAGATCGCCACGCTCGACATGCTGTCGGGCCCGATGGCCGGGCTGGGGCAGAACGTGTTGAAGAGCTTCCAGTACGCGGCGCGGGTGGCGAACGAGGAGAGGTGGGCGGGGCCCTACCAGTTCGAGATCGTTCCCTTCGACAACAAGCTGTCGCCCCAGGAGGCCGTGGCGCTGCTCGGCACGGTCGTGGCCAAGGACATCCGCTATGTGGTTCAGGGCGCGAGTTCGTCCAGCGTGGGCATCGCGTTGGGCGAGGCCATCGACAAGCACAACGCCCGCAATCCGGGCAAGGAGATCGTCTTCCTGAACTACGCGTCGCAGGCGCCGGTGCTCACGAACGAGAAGTGCAGCTACTGGCACTTCCGCACCGACGCGCACTCGGACATGAAGGTCGACGCGCTCACCACCTACCTGGCCGGCCGCAAGGACATCCGCAAGATTCACCTGCTCAATCCCAACTACGCCTACGGGCAGGACACGGCGCGCGCATCGCGCGAGTCGCTCGCGCGCAAGCGCGCCGACATCGAGATCGTGGGCGACGACCTGCACCCGACCGCGCAGGTGAAGGACTTCGCGCCCTACATGGCCAAGATCCGCCAGTCCGGTGCCGACGCGGTGATCACGGCCAGCTCGGGCTCCGACCTGGCGCTCATCGTGCGCGCGGCCAACGACTTCGGGCTGAAGGTCGACTTCTACACCTTCAACGGCAGCAACTACGGCGTGCCCGGCACCATCGGCGCGACGGGCGAGGGCCGCGTCAAGCTGGTCTCGACCTTCAACCCCAACGACCCCGGTGCGAAGAGCTCGGCCGTGCTGGCCAACTTCAAGAAGCAGTTCGGCGAGGACTTCATCAACGGCATGGGCTACAACGCCGTCGTCGCGCTGTCCGGCGCCATCCGCAGCGCGAAGTCCGCCGAGCCGGCGAAGGTGGCCGCCCAGCTCGAGGGCTTGCGCTTCGACGGCATCAACGGTCCCGTGGTCCTGCGCAAGTCCGACCACCAGGCCCAGCAGGCGATGTTCGTCCAGAGCTGGGAGAAGGTCGACGGCTCGGCCGTCCGCTACGACCAGGAAGGCACCGGCTTCGGCTGGAAGCAGATCGCGAGCGTGGACGCCAAGGCGGCCGAGCAGGCCACGACCTGCCGCATGAAGAGGCCCTTGTGACCGCACGACGGCGCGAGGCGTTCGGCCCGGCACCATGACGACCATCTACATCGACGAAAGCGGCCACAGCGGCGACATGGTCGACAGTGGCACGGGCTACGACTTCAAGCGGCAACCCTACTTTGCATTGGCGGGCGTCGGGCTGCAAGACGAGGAGGAGTGGGATGCGCGCCTCCGGGCGTTGCGCGATCGCCATCGCATTCCCTCGGGCGAACCCGGTGCCCGATCGCTGGCCTCCAGGCCGGAGTTCTCCGCGGCCGTGATCCACGCCTTGCTCGACCGGCGGGCCCCGCTGTTCGTCGAGCTGGTCGACAAGCGCTACTTCCTCTGCACCTGCATCACGTCGTTCCAGCTGCTGCCGTCCTGCCTTGGCTACCCCGAGTCGATGCGGCTGGACTTCCTCAGGAACGCCGTCTCGGATTTCCTGCACGCCCATGCCGATGCGCAGGTGCTCGACAGCTTCGTCGCGTCCTGCCTGACGCCGGAGGCTGGAACACTTCACGCATCGTTTGCCAGCCTGCGCGACCTGGCCACGCACACCGCTGAGGAGGAGGAAGAGGCCGCGGCGCAGGTCGCCAAGGGGTTCGGCCGCATCGTCGAAGCGGCGAACACCGAGTACCACGCGCTGAGCGAGGCCCAGCACCAGCCCTGGCTGGAGTTTCTTCCGCCGCCCGAGCTCAACACGTCGTCGACGCAGGCCTGGACGCTGCCGAACCTGACGTCGTTCATGCGCATCTACGCGCGGATCCATCTCTACTACCGGCACTGCCTGGCCGATGTCCGGCTGGTGCATGACCAGAATTTCGAGGTGCAGCGCATCCTGGGCCAGGGGAAGGCCGCCGCCGAAGGACCGGAGAGTGCGATGGCGCTGCTGTGCACGCCCCCGTCCGACCACCGCTTCGAGGACGTGGCCGCCCTCGATTTCAGGCAGTCGCACGAAGCGGCGGGCGTGCAGATGGCCGAGGTGGTGGCGGGCGCCACGATGCGGTTTTTTCGTGACCTGCACGCAGGCACAGGCGTGTGCCCCGCGCTGCGCGAGGCCATGGTGCGGCTGATCTCCGAAGGCGACGAGCGCACGGGGTACGGCCTCAAGCAGGTGGTGCCGACCCGCCAGGTTCGCATCGGTGCCGAAGAGGCGTGGGCCTGAGCGGACGATCGCGTCTCGTCGACCGCCGACGCGGAACCTTCGGGCGAGCAGGGCCTCCTATCTGGCTTCTCCGCTTCTTTCCCCCCGTTTCGCCCGATGAATGAAATCCGCAATGCCGCCGCCGAGCTCGCTCTTTTTCGCCGCCGCGTGGTGGTGGTCGGTTGCGCGGTGCTGTTCGGATTCGGACTGATCGGCGCGCGGCTGGTCTACCTGCAGGTGGTGCGCCATGAAACGCTGGCGGACCGGGCCGAGAGCAATCGCACCGCGATCGTTCCCGTGGTTCCCAACCGCGGGCAGATCCTGGACCGCAACGGCGTGGTGCTGGCGTCCAACTACGCGGCCTACACGCTGGAGATCACGCCGTCGAAGGTGGGCGACATGGCCACGGTCATCGACGAGCTGGGCGAGCTGCTCGAAGTGACGCCCAGGGACCGCCGCCGCTTCCAGCGCCTGCGCGAGGATTCGCGCAGCTTCGACTCCCTGCCCATCCGCACCCGCCTGAGCGACGAAGAGGTGGCGCGGTTCGCGGCGCAGCGCTACCGCTTCCCCGGCGTGGAAATCCGGGCGCGGCTGTTTCGCACCTACCCGCACGGCGAGGTGGGCGCGCACGTGATCGGCTACATCGGCCGCATCAACCAGCGCGAGAAGACCGCGATGGACGACTGGGAAGAAGACGAGCGCGCCAACTACCGGGGCACCGACTACATCGGCAAGGTCGGCATCGAGCAGAGCTACGAAAAGGCGCTGCACGGCCAGACCGGCGTGGAGCAGATGGAAACCTCGGCCGGCGGACACGCGGTGCGCCGCCTGTCGCGCCACCCCGCCAGGCCGGGCCAGACGGTGATGCTGTCGCTCGACATCAAGCTGCAGAAGCTCGTGGAAGACATGTTCGGCGAGCGCCGGGGCGCGCTCGTGGCCATCGACCCGAAGACCGGCGAGGTGCTGGCCTTCGTGAGCAAGCCCACCTTCGATCCCAACCTGTTCGTCGAGGGCATCGACACCGAGAACTGGAAGGCGCTGACCGAGTCGCCCGACAACCCGCTGCTGAACCGCGCGCTGCGCGGCACCTACCCGCCGGGCTCCACCTACAAGCCCTTCATGGCGATGGCGGCGCTGCAGACCGGCAAGCGCAGCGCGGACAAGGTGGAGAACGACCCGGGCTTCTACAACTTCGGCGGGCGCACCTTCCGCAGCCACCGGGGTGGGCTGGGCGGTGTCGACATGCACCGCGCCATCCAGTTTTCAAGCAACACGTACTTCTATTCGCTGGCCGCCGAGATGGGCGTCGACCTGATCCACGACTTCATGGCGCCCCTGGGCTTCGGGCAGTTCACCGGCATCGACCTGCAGGGCGAGTCGCGCGGCGTGCTGCCCAGCAGGGCGTGGAAGCGCGCGGCCTACCGGCGCGCCGACATGAAGACCTGGCACCCGGGCGAGACGATTTCACTGGGCATCGGCCAGGGTTACAACAGCTTCACGATGCTGCAGCTGGCCTCGGCCAACGCCACGCTGGCCAACGGCGGCGTGCGCTACCAGCCGCACCTGGTGCGGGCCATCCGCGACACGTCGACCGGCGAGGTGGTGCGGCAGGTCCAGCCACCGGCCCAGGACCTGGGCTATGCGCGCAAGCACGTCGAGGTGGTGCGCGACGCGATGGTGGCGGTCACCAAGGGCGGCACCGGCACGCGCGTGTTCGCGGGCGCAGCGTACACCTCGGCCGGCAAGACCGGTACCTCGCAGGCCGTGGGCCTGAGCCCGAAGGCGCGCGCGAGCGGCAAGGCCCTGGAGGCGCGCCAGCGCGACCACGCGCTGTACATGGCGTTCGCCCCGGCCGAAGACCCGACCATCGCGGTGGCCGCGATCGTCGAGAACGCGGGCTTCGGCGCGGCGCACGCGGCGCCGATCGTCCGGCGGGTGTTCGACTACTGGATTGCGGGGCAGTACCCCAACGACGCCGACATGGCGGCGGTCCAGGTGGGGAAGGCCGGCGCGCCCATCGGCCAACCGCTGGTGGCCAGCGAGGTGCCGGTGCTGGACGATGGTGTGCAGGGGGATGAGGCTGGGGTGCTTTGAGGGGGCGGGGCGGATGCGCCCCCTTGCGGATGGCAAGCCACCACGCCGGCTGCAGCTCGCACGCGGCCGGGCGAGAATCTCCTGATCCCCAGTCCGCCTTCTCCCTCGACCCGATCTTCGAACGCCCGTGACCTCCACCGACCTCCAGGGCTTCATCCTCACGCGCCACTGGCGTGATGCACCGACCGGCACGGAGATCGAGTACTGGCTGGCCACCGAGGCAGGGCCGAGGAAAGTGGTGCTGACCTCCCGCAGCAGCATCGCTTTCGTCGCCGCCCGGCACAGGGCAGCGGTGGAAGTCCACCTCGCGGCCATGTCGGGCGTGCAGCTGCGTGAGCTGGAACTCCAGAATTTCCAGCAGGAAGCCGTGCTCGGCGTCTATGCGACGCACTTTCGCCAGATCGGCCGGTTGGCGCGCGCCCTGCAGGCGCAGGGCATCCCCTTGCTCGAAGCCGACGTGCGCCCGCACGACCGCTACCTGATGGAGCGCTTCATCACCGCCGGTGTGCGGGTGGAAGGCGGGCGCGCCGAGGGCGCCACGCTGGTCGACTGCAAGCTCAGCCCAGCGCCCGAATTCCGGCCGGTACTCAAGGTCGTGTCGCTGGACATCGAGACGAGCCAGCATGAAGGGCTCTACTCCATTGCGCTGGACGGCACGCCGGAGCGCATCGTCTTCATGCTCGGCGAGCCGCCGCCCGAGCCGGGCGACCCCATGGACTTCGCGCTCGTCTACTGCCCGACCCGCAAGGCGATGATCGAGCAGCTCAACGACTGGTTCGAGCGCAACGACCCCGACGTCCTCATCGGCTGGAACGTGGTCCAGTTCGACCTGCGCGTGCTGCAGAAGACCGCCAACGACTGCGGCGTGCCGCTGCTGCTGGGGCGGGAGCGCCGGCCCATCGAGTGGCGCACGCATCCGGGCAAGCAGGGCTACCTGTTCGCGCCCGCGCCGGGGCGGATCGTCCTCGATGGCATCGAGGCGCTCCGGGCCGCGGTGTGGAGCTTTCCGTCGTTCAGCCTCGAGAACGTCTCGCAGACGCTGCTGGGCGAAGGCAAGGCCATCGGCGACGAGTACGACAAGATGGCGGAGATCGAGCGGCGCTACCAGCACGACAAGCCCGCGCTCGCGCTGTACAACATCCGCGACTGCGAGCTGGTCCTGCGCATCTTCGAGAAGGCGAAGCTGCTGCAGTTCATGATGGAGCGTGCCCAGGTCACCGGCCTGCAGGCCGATCACTTCGGCGGCTCCATTGCCGCATTCAGCCACCACTACCTGCCGCGGATGCATCGCCTGGGCTACGTGGCGCCGAACGTGGGCGAGATTGCGAGCAAGGCCTATCCGGGCGGCTACGTGATGGACTCGAAGCCGGGCTTCTACGACTCGGTCGTGGTGCTGGACTACAAGAGCCTCTACCCCTCGATCATCCGCACCTTCCTGGTCGATCCGGTGGGCCTCGTCGAGGGCTCGAACGCGAGCGATCCGACCGGGCTCATCCACGGACCGCAGGAGACCGTCTTCTCGCGCGACAGGCACTGCCTGCCGCAGATCGTGACCACGCTCTGGCACGCGCGGGACGAAGCCAAGCGGGCGAAGAACGAGCCGCTGTCGCAGGCGCTGAAGCTGCTCATGAACTCCTTCGCCGGCGTGCTGGGCGCGTCCGAGTGCCGGTTCTTCAACCCGAAGCTGGTGTCCGCCGTGACCCTGCGCGGGCACGAGATGATGAAGCTCACGCGCGAGTTCGTGGAGCAGCGGGGCTACGAGGCGATCTATGGCGACACCGACTCGATCTTCATCTGGCTCCGGCGCACCCACACCAACGAGGAGGCGCATGCCGTCGCGGCCCGCCTGGCGGGCGACATCAACGACTGGTGGGCGCGCACGCTGCGCGAGGAGCAGGGCCTGGAGAGCTTTCTCGAGATCGAGGTCGACACCCACTACAAGAAGTTCTTCATGCCCACCATCCGCGGCTCGGAGGTCGGCAGCAAGAAGCGCTATGCCGGCCTCAGCGTGGATGCCGCGGGCAAGGAGGAGATGGTGTACCGCGGCCTCGAGATGGCGCGCAGCGACTGGACCCCGCTGGCGCGCCAGTTCCAGGAGGGCCTGCTGTCGCGCATCTTCCAGGGCGAGCCCTACAAGGCCTTCGTGACCGACTATGCGAAGGCGACGCTGGCGGGCGCCAAGGACGACCTGCTCATCTACCGCAAGCGCCTGCGCCACCGGCTCGACGACTACCTGGTCAACGTGCCGCCGCAGGTGCGGGCCGCGCGCATCGCCGACGAGCACAACGTCCGGGTCGGCCGGACCCAGCAGTACCAGAAGGGCGGCTGGATCCAGTATGTCATGACCCGCAACGGGCCGGAGCCGCTGGAAACCCGCCATTCGCGCATCGACTACGAGCACTACCTCACCCGGCAGCTGCAGCCGATCGCCGATGCCATTCTTCAGCCCATGGGAGACAGCTTCGCGGCCTTGACGACGTCGCAGCGCGAGCTCTTCGAGCCAGGATCGCCGTGAAGCGACCGCAGGATCAGGTGCCGGGTCGCGGGTCCTTGTCCGTGATGGACAGGTCGACCGGCACCCGCGTCTCGTGCCGGAGGTTTCCGGGCATCTCGAACACCACCGTGAGGTGCCCCTTGACGCGCTCGAAGGGCTTGTCCACCTTCACGTAGAAGCCTCGCTGGCTGCTCAGGGCGTTGTCGTAGGTCCAGAGCGCAAAGTCCTGCAGCGACGGCGCACCGCCGTCGTCCTTCAGGCGCAGCTTTTCGTTCTTCTCGTTCGTCAGCGCGTAGTCCTTGATCCGGTAGGTGGCAGCGTCGGCGATGTCGTCGTTCGTGTTGACGATGTGGCCGTTGCGCTTGTATTCGTCGACCTTGGCCTTGGGCAGTGGGTAGTAGGTCAGCACGTCGAACGTGCTCGCCGGTTTTTTCCGGATCAGGGTCTGGTCGGAATTGATGACCATCACGTGCGCACCGAGTTGCGCGAGCAGCGCCCGCGCCTGGTCCGGGGTGTACGGCTGGCGCGGTGCGGCGTGGGCCTGGGAAGCGGGCAGGGCGAACAGGGTGGACAGGACCAGCGGCAGCAGTTTCTTCATCGGGGAGCCCGTGCGGGATGAATGGCGGATGCCGGCCATTAGGCCATGGCAGCGTCATGCTCCCGGTGCACTCCTAGTCGTCGTCGCGCACCCGGTACTGCCCCATCAGCGTGCGCTGCACGGTCGGCGGCACGGCCTCGTAGTGCGACAACGCGATGGTGTAGCGCCCCTGGCCGCTGGTCATCGCATTGAGGCGCGACTGGTAGTTGGCCAGCTCGACCTCGGGCACCTGTCCGCCGATGGCCACCGTGCCGGCGCCCAGGCCCGAGGTGCCGGTGACCAGGCCGCGCCGCGCCGACAGGTCGCTCGTGACGTCGCCCACGGCATGCTCGGGCACGGCGATCTCGATCTGCACGATCGGCTCGAGCACGGCCGGTTGCGCCTCGCGGATCGCCGCCATGAAGGCCTTGCGGCCGGCGGTCGCGAAGGCGATGTCCTTGCTGTCCACGCTGTGGTGCTTGCCGTCGTACACCACCACGCGCACGTCGACCACGGGGTAGCCGGCGATCGCGCCGTACGCCAGCACCTCGCGCACGCCTTTCTCGACCGCGGGGATGAACTGGTTCGGAATGGCGCCGCCCCGGACCTCGTCGGCGAACTCGAACCCCGCGCCGCGCGCCAGCGGCTCGATGCGAAGGAAGACTTCGGCGAACTGGCCGGCGCCGCCGGTCTGCTTCTTGTGGCGATGATGGCCCTCGGCCGGCGCGGTCACGGTCTCGCGGTAGGCGATGCGTGGCGGCCGCGTCTGGACCTCGAAGCGGTACACCTCGCGCAGGCGCTCGAGCACGAGGCGCAGGTGCAGCTCGCCGAGGCCGTAGAGCACCGTCTCGTTGGTCGCGGCCACATGCTCGATGCGCAGGCACGGGTCTTCGGCCGCGAGCTTGCCGAGGATTTCCCAGGCGCGCTGCTCGTCGCCGTGGCGCTTGGGCTCCACGGCCAGGCCGTACACGGGCACCGGGAACGGCAGCGGCGCGAGGTGCACATGGCTGTCTTCGGCCGCATCGTGCAGCACGGCATCGAAATGGATCTCGTCGACCTTGGCCACCGCCACGATGTCGCCCGGCACCGCGTGCGACACCTCGACGTGGTCCTTGCCCTGAAGCATGAACAGGTGCCCGACCTTGAACGGCTTGCGGCCGTCGCCGATGTAGAGAAGGCTGTCGCGCGTGACCGTGCCCTGGTGCACGCGAAAGATGCCCATCTTGCCGACATAGGGGTCGATGGTGACCTTGAACACATGCGCCAGCACGTGCAGCGACGGGTCAGGCCGGGCCTGCATGGGCTGGGCCTGCGCGCCTTCGCCGACGAGGAACTCCGGCGGGTTGGCCTCGGTCGGGTCGGGCAGGAGCTTGACGATCACGTCCAGCAGCTCGGCCACGCCGGCACCGCTGCGCGACGAGGTGAAGCACACCGGGATCAGGTGGCCTTCGCGCAGCGCCTGCTCGAGCGGCGCGTGCAGCTCGGACGGGTCCACGTCGCCTTCCTCGAGGTAGCGGTCGACAAACGCCGCATCGACCTCGACCACCTGTTCCACCAGCGCGCGGTGCGCCGCTTCGACGGGGCCGAAGTCGGAGCGTCCGAAGCGGTTGAAGAAGCAGTCGATCACCTGCCTGTTGACCCCGTCGGGCACGTTCAGCGGCAGGCATTCGCGGCCGAAGGTGGCCTGGATGTCGGCCAGCAGGCCCGACAGCGAGACGCCCTGCGAGTCGATCTTGTTGACGACGATCACGCGGGCGAGGTGGCGCGAGGCCGCGTACTCCATCATGCGCACCGCCATCGGTTCGATGCCGGTGGCGGCATTGATGACCACCGCCACCGTCTCGACCGCCTCCAGCGCCGGCAGGCTCTGGCCGAGAAAGTCGGGGCCGCCGGGCGTGTCGATGAGGTGGATGCGTGTGGCGGCGTGCGTGAGGTGCATCACCGAGGCGTTGAGCGAATGCAGCATGCGGCGCTCGAGCGGGTCGTGGTCGCTGACGGTGCTGCCGCGCTCGACGCTGCCGCACGCCCCAACGGCGCCCGCCTTGAACAACAGGGCCTCGGCCAGGGAGGTCTTGCCGGCGGCCGCCGCGCCCACCAGCGCCAGCGTTCGCACTGCTTCCATTTCGGCCGCGAGGCCGTTCGATCGGCTTGGCATGGCGGGACTCCTTTGCGCGTCCGCAAGGCCGGCCCGGCGGCCCGCAAGGGCTCGGGTGCTGCGCATCGACGCCGGGCCAGCGTACGGGATTGACCGTGCCGATGCAAGCCGGGGAGGGCGCGCCGGTCGGCCGCTCAGGGCTCCTGCGGCGCGGTGCCTTCGGATGGCGGCCGGTCGGCGGGCAGCCTGCCCAGCCGCGACGAGGTCGCGCGCTCCGTGCGGATCTTGCGCAACGTGTTCGTCAACGCCTGCGGGCTCGTGTTGAGCTGCCTCGCCGCCTTGGCCGGACGCATGCCCTCGACCAGCACCAGCCGCGCGGCGGCGAGGGAGGGGGTGGCCTGCAGGTGCAGCAGCTCGGCCACCTGCCAGAACTCGGCCGAGGTGAAGGTGCCGAGATCCGGCGGCAACGAGCGCGAAGGGACGGCCTGGCGTTTCTCGAAAACGCAGTGGGGCGCCGGGTCCATCTGCCCGACCCGCGCGATCAGGGCCTCGAGGTAGGCCTGCGTGGCGGGGGTGTTGGAAACCCAGTTCGAATGGATGACCAGCTTCGTCCCGTCGTCGGGGAACGTGTGCTCCCAGCTGACCCTCAACTCCGTCATGGCTGACTGCGGAACGAGCGCATCGTGGGGCGGCTCGTTTCCATGTGATTTTTTTGCATTCGTGCAGTATGTCGCGACAACTCGCGCATTCTTTTGTCGATGTCGCCAGTGTGACCGATGAAGGTGGGTTTTATCCCGGGTTTTCGGTGTAGGCGAATGGAAAGACGGGCCGCCTCGCGACGATGTGGCACGAGAGGCCCACCGGCCGCCGGAGGCGAGCCAAGAAGGGCGCACGAACACGCGCCGCGCGCGGCCGGCGCGACGAGGGTCGTCTTCCTTGCGGTCTGTCCGCCCTAGGCCGATGCGGCCGATGGCTGGGCGGATGCGGCCTGCGGTTGTTCCTGCGGGGTGTGGACCGGCGCGGGGGGCCCGCAGTCGTCCGGCATCTTGCGCGAGGTGCCTCTCACGAGGTGGCGTGGCACGTGGTGTGTCTTGATGAAAAGCGCCAGCGCCTCGCTGCGCGCGGGCTCGGAGACCGGTAGAAACATGTGCAAAGCGCTCATGGTGTCGTTCCGTCGATGCCAGGCAGGAAGGCGGCGCACCCGCTTGTGCCGGGTGGCTGGCGACCCCTGGCATGGCCGCCCGGCGAGCATTATGAGCGTCTGGATCAACCCCGTTGGCGCTGATGTTTTCAGGCGCTCGGCAGCGCCAGAATGCTTGCTTGTCAACAGGAGCACACCCATGGGCCACACCGCAACGATCGTCTCCACCGACGTCAATTTCAACCACCGCATCCAGGTCGGCAAGTTCCAGCTCGTGGCGGACGAGCCGGCGTCGCTGGGCGGGCAGGGCGCGGGGCCGGCGCCCTATGACTACTACCTGGCCGCGCTGTCCGCCTGCACCGCGATCACGCTGCGGATGTACGCCCAGCGCAAGGGGTGGGAGCTCGGCGAGTTCAAGGCCGAGCTGAGCTTCACGAAAGACGCGGACGGCAAGGCGCACATCCACCGCGTGCTGCACGCCAGCGCACCGCTGACCGATGCGCAGTGGAGCCGGCTGCTCGAGGTGGTGGCCAACACGCCCGTCACCAAGACGATGCGCGAAGGCGCCGAGATCACGAGCGAGCGTGGGGTGGCGGCGGCCTGATCCGGGCCGCAGGCGCGGCGCCGCTCAGCGCCGAGAGATCACGCGAACCACCGGTTCGCTGTGCACGCGAAAACCCATGCGTTCATAGATGCGCCGCGCACCCGCGTTGCCCTGCATCACATGCAGCACCGGCACTTCGCCGCGCTGCATTTGCTGCGCCACCAGGCGCGTGACGAGCCGCTTCGCATAGCCCTTGCCCTGGGCATCGGGGTGCGTGCAGACACCGCTGATCTCGCGCAGCGTGCTGGCGGCCATGCGTTCGCCGGCCATCGCCACGAGACGGCCGTTGTCGTCGAAGCAGCCGAAGTACTCGCCGAGTTCGATGGTCCGCGTGGAGAAGGGCCCGGGGCGCGTGAGGGCGGCGAGGGCGAGCACCTGTTCGACATCTGTCGCGCCCAGCCGAACGACATCAGGAAGCGTGTCGGCCACGGGCACAGGCGCGTCCCAGATCATCTTGACGATGACCGATTCCATGTCGACCTGCCAGGTGGACGGCGCGGGGCCCGACCAGCCGATGGCATAGAAGTGCTCGTCCGGCGTGCAGTAGGGCAGCAGCGCGTCGAGGTCGGGGTGCAGTGCGTCGGCAAAACCGACGATGGGGGAGAAGCCTGTGGCGTAGCGGCGTGCGGTCGATGTGCCGGCGGCAAAAGACGCATGCGGGCCCGAGAGGGCATGCCAAGTGAGGTTGGTGAGGAGGTCTGTCATGGGAAGGATTCTTGCGGTCTGACAGGGACCGTTTTGCGCCGACCGTTGTTGTGGGAGCGGCGCCTCCTCGTCGGTGACGAGGAGGTGTGTCGCGTCGCACGGCGAGGGCAACCTCGCCGGCGTCAGCGACTCAGTGCATCAGCACTTCATGGCCGTGGCTTGTGCGGCGAAGGCGTCGGAAGCAGCCTTGCATGCAGCGCCGAGTTGGGCGGCGTTGGCGCCGTAGCTGGCCCAGGTGGCCTTGGTCTGCTCGAGGCTGGACTTCAGGGCGTCGGCGGCGGCGCCGCTTTGCTTGCCCACGCAGGCACTCACCTTGTCCAGGTATTCCTGGCATTCCTTGGGCACGTCGGCCGATGCCGTCGTGGTGGCAGCGGGCGCGGCAGCAGCCGGTGCGCTGGCGGCCGGTGCGGGTGCCGGCGTGGCCGGTGCGGTGGCAGCAGGTGCTGCGGGAGCGGCCGGCGCTGCGGGCGTGGACTCTTGCTTCGAGCAAGCGGTGATGGCGGCAGCCACGAAGATGAGTGCGAGCAGTTTGTTCATTTTTTCTTACATGAGCGAGTTGGATGATGTGCCACGCCTCGTGTCCTCCGGCGCGCAGTGCGCACACCAGGAACGCAAGATTCGGGGCCGGAACAGTATCACCGCGCCCTGTGCAACAGACCCCCGCGAAGGCAGGAATCGGGGGTCTGCAGATGCTCCAAAAACGTAACAATCATCTTGAATCGTTAAATATTGCCGGGTTAAGCATTCGAAGGTGCGCAGGCGTACGCAGGGGGCGCGATGGCCCGTCTAACCGGGTGCTCGACCGGCCTCGCATCTGCAAGCGGATGTTGTTGATTCTTTCGAATTACATCGAAGCGACGAGGCCGCGCGAAGTTTCCTGAAGGCGCGCTGCGGTCCATTTCCGGAGTCGGCCGAGCGGCCTGCCGTGTCTCTTCGGCGGTCACGCACATGGTTACAACCCCGTGCCGCAGACCCGCTCCTCGCGTTGCGCGGCAGCCGGCTGGACATGGCCGGATGTGGCCCGGTTCCCGGTTGATCGAATTGCGGCCGGACCCTCGGCTTGTGCATTGCATCAATTAATTCTTATGGCAAAGGTTCTCATTGCAGGATGGCATGCACATGCTCTTTCAGTTGTGAATCGGCTGCGATGAATTGAGGCGTTGGCGCGCCATTCATGAGCAGCGAGTTCTTTGCCGTCAAGGAATAGGGAATTCCCGCCCCGATTTTCTACGGAATCCCGTAGTTGAAAATTGGAAATAAATCGGGTAATTCAATCGGACGGAATTCGCAAAGGCTTCGATCGCCTGGCTGTCGAGGGAAGATCGCCTTGAGCGGAGATGAATACGGCGATGGATATGCCTTCCATATGAGCAAGTGAATGGATCGCGACGTGTGAGTAACAATTAATTTCAGATTGAGGGGAAAAGCAAAGGAAGCCGTTGTTTTTGCGATTTTTTGACGGTGTTGGCTCGAAAAGATAGAACGTTAATAGTGGACACATTTGCATATTTGTCGTCACACTTTGAGCCATGCCAAGGTCTCAATCGCCCCAATTCCTTCGCCCACGCCCTCATCGATTTGCGCTGGAAAGCCGGCAGCTATTTGATGGCGCCGCTTTTGTGGAGGCCGCCGCGGCGGCACCGGCGGACGCGCCGCAGGGCCCGCACGGGGATGCGCCGCATGCCGCCGACGCGGCAGCGCCCGTTGCCGTGCCGCATGGGCGCGAAAGCACGCCCGAAGCGGATGCGCGATCCGGGCCCGGCCCGGCCCCGGCCTCGTCCAGCGAGGTCTACGTCGTCGACAAGAACGTTGCCAATTGGCAGCAGCTCGCGGCTTCGGTGCCGCAGGGCGCCGGCCTGATCCTGCTGGACACCGGCTCGTCCGGCGTCGAACAGCTGCGCCAGGCGCTCGAAGGGCGCAGCGGCCTCACGGCGCTGCACATCCTCAGCCACGGCAGCGCTGGCGAGATCACGCTGGGCAACGAAACCCTCGACGTCGCGGGCCTGGCGCGTACGGCCGGCGCCTGGCAGGCGATCGGCGCGAGCCTGGGTGCGGACGGCGACATCCTGCTCTACGGGTGCGACGTGGGCGCCGACGGGCAACGCTTCGTGCAGGCCCTGGGCCGCGCCACGGGTGCCGACGTGGCGGCGTCGAGCGACGCCACCGGCGCGGCGTCGCGCCAGGGCGACTGGTCGCTCGAGGTCGCGACCGGCCTCATCGAGTCGCGCGCCTTCGCCGCCGCCGACTACGACGGCCTGCTGGCCGCGCCCACGGTTTCGACGACCACGCCGCGCCTCACGGTCAGCGAACCCAGCGCGCTCAACGCGCCGGGCGCCGACCGCGCCACGCTCAGCGGCTGGACGCTCACGGACGACGGCGCGGGCAACGTCACGGTCGACGTGACCGTCGAGAACCCCGCGCTGGGCGCGCTGTCCAGCGCCAGCATGAGCGGCGTCACCACCGTGCCCGGCGGCTACCGCTTCGTCGGCAGCGTGGCCGACGCCAACGCCTGGATCAACCAGCTGGTGTTCACCGCCGCCGACACCGAACTGGGCAACGCCACGGCCACCACACGCATCCTGGTGTCGATCACCGATTCGGAAACGCCGGCGCTCACCGCCAACCGCGCGCTCGACGTGACGATCACGCCGTCGAACGACCCGACCACGGTGGCCGACGCGGCGCAGACGGTCTCCGAGGGTGGCACCACGCTGCTGACCGGCACCACGCTCAACGCCGTCGACCCCGAGGTCACGATCGGCTCGCAGAACACCGGCCAGATCGTCTACGGCATCGCGACCAACACCACGCACGGCTACCTCACGCTCAACGGCGAGCGCATCGGCGTGGGCTCGGTCTTCACGCAGGCCGACGTGCTCGCGGGCCGCGTCGCCTACGTGCACACGGCCACCGGCGCGGACCAGAACCTGGCCGACAGCTTCGTCATCGTCGTCAACGACGGCGCCACGCCGCTGGCCGGCTCCGACCACGCCACCATCACGCTGAACGTCACGCCGCTGAACCAGCCGCCCGTGGTCTCGGGCGGGGGCAGCGTGTTCGAAGGGCAGCCGCCCAACGCCATCGATACCGGCGGCAACCCGGCCTCGGTCGTGGGCAACTTCATCGTCGCCGACGGCGGCGGCGACGACGCCAGCGGCGACCTCACGGTGCGGCTGACCAGCCTGCCCACCGACGGCACGCTGTACTTCACGGGCACGGTGCTGATCGGCGGCGTGCCCCAGAACGTCACCAACCGCGCCATCACGCAGGCCGACATCGATGCCGGCTTCGTGTTCGGCTACGACGACCGCGGCGGCCTCACCTACGGCAACAACGGCCAGCGCGACAACAACGGACAGAGCTACCCGTTCACCGACGGCTTCGGCGTCACGGTGAGCGACGCCGGCGGCGGCACGGGCACGCCGTCGTCCACCTCGGGCACCATCGCCATCAACGTGCGCCCGGCCAACGACGACCCGGTGCTCGACCCCGGCAGCACGCTCGAGGCGACCGTCGACCCGGCGGGCGGCGGCTACACCGTCACGCTCACGCCCGGCATGCTCGGCGCGACCGACGTCGATTCGAGCGACGACAACCTGACCTTTGCCGTCACCTCGATGAACGGCCTGAACCAGGGCTACCTGCTGCTCGACGGAAAGATCCTGCCGCCGGGCGGCACCTTCACCATGGAAGACGTGCGTTCGGGCCGCGTGCAGTACGTGCAGACGCAGGGCGCGGCGGCGGGCGACACCGACACCTTCAGCTTCCAGGTGGTCGACAACACGCTCGGCCCGACCTGGGACGCCAACGGCAACACCGTGATCCGCGAAGGCGCCGACCGCAACCCCGACGGCACGCTGAAGACCTACGAGTTCACGATCAACCTCGTCGAAACCCCGGCGGGCAATGGCGATCCGCTGCAGACCATCGACGGCACCGTCACCACCTCGGGCTCCAACCACGCGGGCACCGACCAGAACGGCGCCACGCGCGGCACACTCAGCGAAGGCGGCTCGGTGGTGCTGGGCGGCACCGGCTCCGACTTCAACACCGTGCCCGGCCTGAGCTACGTGGTCGAAGGCGTGCCGCCGTCGCAGGTGATCTACACGGTCACCGACTACACCGGCACCACGGGGCCGGTGCGCAACGGCGTGCTGCAGCGCTTCGATGGCGCGACGTGGGTCGACATCGACACCTACGAGACCTTCACGCAGGAAGACCTGAACGCCGGGCGCATCCGCTTCCAGCACGACGGCGATGTGGAAGACTTCGAATCGGCCGTGTCGCTCTCGGTGACGGCCGGCGTCGCCGTGGGCGGCGTGCGCAACGTCTGGAACACCAGCTTCTCGTTCTTCATCACGCCGGTCAACGACGTGCCCGTGGCCACCGGCTCGTCGAACACGGTCATCCGCGAAGGCGAGACCGCCTACCTCACGACCGGCCAGATCCGCGTCGTCGACGCCGACGACGCCGCGAGCGAAAGCTATCTCGAAGGCTCGGCCACGCTGCTGAACGGCGACCCGAACTACGCCTTCAACAACGCCGGCAGCGGGCCGGGCGCGATGCAGTTCGAGTTCGACAGCCTGCCCACCGGCGGCCAGCTGCAGTACTGGAACGGCGCCGCCTGGGTGGCCGTGGCCGTGGGGCAGCGCATCGACGCCTCGCTCATCACCGGCAGCGCCGGCACCACGGGCCTGCGCTTCGTGAGCGACGGTTCCGAGGTGCGCACCACCCAGTTCAACGTGCATGCCGTGGACCGCTGGGGCGCTGCGTCGAACCCTGTCACCGTCGGCATCCAGATCACCAACGTCAACGACGCGCCGGTGATCGCGCCCGACCCGACGCAGCCCGACCCGCCCGGCACCGCCAACCAGCCGCTGACCGTGGCCGAGGGCGGGCGTGGCCAGATCACGCCGGGCATGCTCAGGGCCTTCGACCCTGACAGCACGCTCACGCAGCTGCAGTACACGATCACCTCCGTCACCACGCACGGGCGCGTCATGTACTCGACCGACGGCGTCAATTTCGTGGCGCTGGGCGTGGGCTCCTCGTTCACGCAGGCCGACGTGAACGCCGGGCGCATCTACTATTTCAATTCGGGCGACGAATCCGACGGCCACACCGAAGCCAACGGCGATCCGCCGAGCGACCGCTTCACCTTCACGCTGAGCGACGGCGACAAGGAACAGGCCGGCGGCCAGTTCTGGATCTACGTCACGCCGCTGAACGACGCGCCCACGGTGACCGCGCCGGCCGGGCCGATCGACATCGACAGCAGCAATCCGGCGCACAACCCCGTGCCCGGCTTCCACGTGGGCGACACCGACCTGGACGCGGTGATCCAGGGCGAGACCGACTTCGTCCAGGTGACGGTGCGGCTGCTGGACGCCAACGGCAACCCGTTGACTGCCGCGGCCTACGCGGGCGCCACCATCGGCTCGACCTCGATGGGCGGCGTGACCGTCGATGCCGACAAGAACGGCAACGGCGACTTCCTCATGCTGCGCGGCACGCGCGCGCAGGTGAACGCCGCGCTGGCGGGCCTCACGCTCACCTTCGACACCGACCGCGACCAGGCCTACCGGCTGCAGGTGATCGTCGACGACCGCCTGCGCGACACCGCCACCGGCGTGCTGCAGCCCGGCGCCAACGGCGGACCGCAGAACGAGCCGAGCGTGCCGGGCGGGCCGAACATCGCGATCCCGACCACCGAGTACGACTGGTACGCCGACGCCGTGCCCACCACCGGCGACATCACGGGCAACCTCGCGGCAGCCTCGGTGCTGGTGCGCGCGTCCAGCGAGAACGACCCGGGCGTGCTGGTCGTGCCGCCCGTGCACACGGTCTATGAAGACCAGCCGACCTACATCGGCACGGGCTTCGTGGTGTCCGACCCCGAGTCGGCCGCCTTCGGCACGCCGATCACGCTGCGGCTGACCGTGCCCAACGGCACGCTGGGCATCGGCGGCACCGGAGGCCAGACGAGTTTCACGCTGCCCAGCGGGCGCATCGTGACCATCGCCGGCGACAACACCGGCGCGCTCACGCTCACCGGGCGTGCCAGCGACATCCAGGAACTGATCACCAGCGGCGCCGCCACGGGCCTGACCTACCGCAGCGCGGCGGACGTCAATCACGACCTCAACGGCGCCGACGCCGGCGACGTGACGCTCCTCGTCTCCTTCGACGACACCGGCTCGCAGATCGGCGGCGACACCGGCGGCGGCAGCGTGTCGAACAACCCGCCCGACATGACGATGGCGCTGACCATCGTGGCGGTCAACGACGCGCCGACGGCCGGGCTCACGCCGGGCATCAACCCGAACACGCCGCTGAACCTGACCGGCGGCGACACGCCGTCGGCCGTGCCGGGCTTCGTCGTGGGCGACCTGGACATCGACGGCGACGGCGGCGGCATCGCGCCCGGCGAGGCCGACTTCCTTCAGGTCACCGTGCGCATCACCAACGGCGCGGGCGCACCGCTGGGCGCGTCGTTCTACCAGGACGGCGGCAGCGACGTCATCACCATCACCTCGGCCAATGCAGCCGGCTCGGGCGTGACCATCGACAGCACCTACGACGGCACCGGCAGCGCGCTCGTCATCCGCGGCACACGCGCGCAGGTGCAGGCCTACCTCGACGGCCTGCAGGTGGCGCTGGGCGGCGGCCTGGCCAACACCGACCAGAACTTCCGTGTCGAAGTCGTCGTGGACGACCGCCTGCGCGAGAACAGCAGCGGCGCGCTGGCGGGCGGCGCCAACGGCGGCGACAACAACAACACGGGCGGCGGCACGGTGGCGGTGCCCACCACCAACGTCGATCCCTATGCGCTGATCCCCGCCGGGCTGACGGCCAACGTGGCCTCGGCCTACCGCACGCTGTTCCCGTCGTCGATCAACGACCCGGCCCACATCGCGGCCGGCAACCCGACGGTGAACGAAGGCAACGGCAGCGTCACGCTGACCGGCCTCACGGTCACCGACCAGGACGCGGGCGCCACCAGCGTGCTGACGGCCACGGTGTCGGTGCCCAACGGATTCGTCATCAGCGGCGTGGGCGGCAGCGGCGGCATAGTCAGTGCGACCGGTGGCCCCAGCATCACCATCACCGGCACGCTGGCCGAGATCAACAGCCGCATCAACGCCATTTCCGTCGCACTGCCCAACGCACCGGGCGTGGCAACGGCGGCCGACTGGAACGGCGCGTTCACCGTGACCGTCGTGGTGGACGACGAGGGCAACACCGGCGGGCGCCCGGGGGCCCTGGCGCCCGGCGACAACAGCACGACCGGCACCTTCGCCTACGAGGACGGCGTCAGCAACCACCTGGTCACCACACGCACCTTCGTCTTCACGGTGGCACCGGTCAACGATGCGCCCGTGGTGAGCGGCAGTACCGAAACCCTGCCGCCCGTCAACGAAGACGTGGGCACCAGCGCCGCAGGCACGCGGGTGGACACGCTGTTCAGCAGCCACTACCGCGACGGCGCCGACCAGATCGACAACAGCGGCAACGGTGGCACCGGCGGCAGCTCGTCCGACACCTTCTTCGGGGTCGCGATTTCCGCCCACACCCCGAACGCCGCGCAGGGCAGCTGGCAGTACCTGCTCCCAGGCGGGGCCTGGACCGACGTGGGCGCGCGCACCAACGCCAACGCCCTGGTGCTCGGTGCGGACGCGCAGCTGCGCTTCGTGCCCGCCGCGAACTTCCACGGCACGCCCACGACGCTGACCGTGCGGCTGGTCGAGACCGACACCAACAACGACAGCGCCACGGCCGATCCCACCTCGGGCTCGACGGTCAACGTGGCGGGTGCCAACAACGGCGGCAGCACCGTCTACAGCGGCGGCACCATCGTGCTCAGCACCACGGTGATCAACGTGAACGACCGGCCGACCGCCACCGATGCGACCGTGCCCGCCGGCGTCGAGGACGTGACGGGTGCCGGTGTGCGCGTCGACACGCTGCTGGGCGGCGGCTACGGCGACGCGATCGACAACCAGACGGCCATCAGCGGCGGCGGCGATGCATCGACCTCGTTCGGCGGCATCGCCATCGTGGGCAACAACGCCAACGCCAACGCCGCGCAGGGCGCGTGGGAGTACAGCCTGAACGGCACCGACTGGCTCGCCGTGCCGACGGGCGCCTCCGACACCAGCGCCTTGCTGCTGCCCACCAGCGCGCAGCTGCGCTTCGTGCCGGCGGCCGACTTCAACGGCACGCCCGGCGGGCTGGTCGTGCGCGTGTCCGATGCGCCGGTGGCGGCGGGCAGTGGCGACATCAGCGCCACCGTCAACGACGCCACCAGCCAGTGGTCGGTGCTGCGCAACGTGTCGACCACCATCGCGCCGCGCAACGACGCGCCGGTGATCGGCGGCACCACCGGCGCGACCGCGGTGGAGAACAACCAGACCGGCACCGGCGTCAGCATTCCGCCCGTGGCGCTGGTCAGCGGCGGCACGGTCGGCGACCTCGACCTGGCGACCACGCCTGGCCTGGCCGCCAGCGTGTTCGGCGCGGGCTCGCTCACCGTGAGCCTGGACGGCTACCAGCCGGGCGACCAGCTGTTCGTCAACGGCGTGCTGCCCGCGGGCGTCAGCGTCTCGGGCGGCAACGGCGCGCCGCTGGTGGTGCAGTTCGACGCCGACACCACCGTGGCCGAGGTGCGCGCGGTGCTCGACCAGCTGTCCTACCGCAGCAGCAGCGACAACCCGACCGCTTTCGGCACCGACAACGAGCGCGTCTACACCATCGTGCTCAACGACGGCAACAACGTGCAGCCCGGCGGCAACGCGGGCGGCCCGCAGCCGCTGAACAGCAACGTGCTCACCGGCACGCTGACCATCACCGCCGTGAACGACCCGCCGATCGCGGTGGACGACACGCACAGCATCGACGAAGACACGGTGTCGGTCGGCAGCAATGTCATCACCGGGCGCATTCCGGGCGAGGCCGACTCCGACCCTGACAACACCACCGCACAGCTGAGCGTCACCAGCATCCGCACCGGCCCCGAGCTCGGTGCGGGCTCGTTCGGCACGCTGGGCAACCCGCTCACCGGCACCTACGGCAGCATCGTGCTGAACGCCGACGGCAGCTACACCTATGCGTTGAACAACACGGACCCGCGCGTGCAGGCGCTGATCGTCGGCGAGACGCTCACCGACCTGTTCACGTACACCATCTCCGACGGCGCCGGCGGCACCGACACCGCGCAGATCACCATCACGATCCGCGGCGCCAACAACGACGTGCCGGGCATCACGGTGACCGACGCCAACGGCAACGCGACCGGCCAGGTGACGGTGCACGAGTCGGGCCTGACGAGCGTGGGCGACACCAGCGAGACGGCGGGCGCGGGCTTCAATATCGCGGCGGCCGACGGCGTGGCGAGCATCAACGTGGGCGGCACGATGGTGACGCTGGCGCAGCTGCAGGCACTCACGCCGGGCGCACCGATCACGATCAACACGCCCGACGGCCAGATCCGCCTCACGGGCTTCAGCGGCACCACGCTGGCCAACGGCGTCGTGACCGGCGGCACGGTCAGCTACACCTACACGCTGACCTCGGCGCAGAACCACAGCGCGGGCGAAGTGACCGAGGCGGTGGCGCTGAGCGTGACCGACCGCGACGGCGACGTGGCCAGCGGCACGCTCACGGTGCTGATCGTGAACGACGTGCCCACCGCGAACCCCGACACGAACAGCGTCACCGAAGACGCCGCGCCGAACCCCGTGAGCGGCAACGTGAAGACCAACGACCGCGAGGGCGCGGACACCGCCGTGCCGGTGACGGGCGTGAGCTTCGGCGGCACGGCCGGCACGGTCGGCAGCGCGCTGGACACGGAATACGGTTCCATCGTGCTGAACGCCGACGGCAGCTACAGCTACACGCTGGACAACAGCGACCCGCGCGTCAACGCGCTGAAGGACGGCGAGACGCTCACGGACACGGTGAGCTACACCCTCACCGACGCGGACGGCGACACCTCGACCACCACGCTGACGATCACCATCCACGGCCGCACCGACGCCAGCCCCGAGATCGTGCCGGTGGACGGCAACGGCGCGGCCACGGGCCAGACCGAGGTCTACGAGCGCGGCCTGGTCGACGGCCTGGGCGGTCCCGATGCGCGCGAGAACGGCAGCGGCGTCGTCACGGTGTCGGCGGCCGACGGCCTGCAGACCGTCACCGTGGGCAACCGCACGCTGACGCTGGCCGAGCTGGCCAACCTGGGCACCACGCCGGTCGTCATCACGACGCCGCTGGGCACGATCACGCTGACGGGCTTCACGGCCACCACCTCGGTGGGCGGCGTGCCGACGGCGGGCAACCTGGCCTACACCTACACGCTGCGCGCGCAGGTGTCGCAGCCGAACGCGACCGAGAGCACCGAAGCCATCGACCTGAAGGTGACCGACGCCGGCGGCGCCACGGCCACGGGCACGCTCACCGTGCGCATCGTGGACGACGTGCCGCAGGCCACCGACGACACGGCCGCCATCACCGAAGACGCCGCGCCGAACACGGTGTCGGGCAACGTGGCGAGCAACGACACCATCGGCGCGGACGACCGCAACGTCGCGCCGGTGACGGGCGTGAGCTTCGGCGGCGCGGCCGGCACGGTGGGCGCGTCGATCACGACCACGTATGGCGCCATCGTGCTGAACGCCGACGGCAGCTACACCTACACGCTGAACAACGCCGACCCGCGCGTGCAGGCGTTGTCGGTGGGCGAGATGCTGACCGAGCAGGTGCGCTACACGATCACCGATGCCGACGGCGACACCAGCACCGCCACGCTCACGATCACCATCCGCGGCGCCAACGACCTGCCGGGCCTCACCGTCACCGACGCCAACGGCGCGGCGACCGGGCAGGTCACGGTGTTCGAGTCGGGCCTGGTGAGCATCACCGACACGGGCGAGCGTGCCGCCAGCAGCTTCAACATCACCGCGGCGGACGGCGTGGCCAGCATCAACGTCGGCGGCACGGTGGTGACGCTGGCGCAGCTGCAGGCGCTCACGCCGGGCGCGCCGATCACGATCACCACGCCCGACGGCCAGATCCAGCTGACGGGCTTCAGCGGCACCACGCTGTCCAACGGCATCGTGACCGGCGGCGCGGTCAGCTACACCTACACGCTGGGCGCTGCGCAGAGCCATCGCTCCGGCGGCGTGCTGACCGAAGTGACCGAGCAGATCGCGCTGTCGGTGACCGACCGCGACGGCGACGTGGCCAACGGCACGCTCACCGTGCTCATCATCAACGACACGCCGCAGGCCACCGACGACACGGCCGCCATCACCGAGGACGCGGTGCCCGACACGGTGAGCGGCAACGTGAAGGCCAACGACCGCGACGGCGCGGACAACGGCAACGGCGTGCCGGTGACGGGCGTGAGCTTCGGCGGCGCGGCCGGCACGGTGGGCGTGTCGCTCACGACCACGTACGGCGCCATCGTGCTGAACGCCGACGGCAGCTACACCTACACGCTGGACAACGACAACGCCGCCGTCAACGCGCTCAAGACCAACGAGCAGCTGACCGAGACGGTGCGCTACACGATCACCGATGCCGACGGCGACATCAGCACCGCCACGCTGACGATCACCATCCATGGCCGGCTGGACGGCGATCCGGCCATCGGCGCCGTGGACGGCAACGGTGCGGCCACGGGGCAGGCGGAGGTGCACGAGCGTGGGCTGGTCGACGGCCCGGCCGGCCCCGACACCCGCGAGCGCACCACCGGCACGATCGTGGTCTCGGCGAGCGACGGCATGCGCAGCGTCACCGTGGGCGGGCGCACGCTGACGCTGGCCGAGCTGGCGAACCTGGGCACGACACCGGTCACCATCGACACGCCGCGCGGCACGCTGGTGCTCACCGGCTTCACGCCCACCAGTTCGGTGGGCGGCGTGCCGACGACGGGCGAGCTGGCCTACACCTACACGCTGGACGGGCAGGTGGCGCAGCCGAACGCCACCGAGAGCACGGAAGACATTGCGCTGCTCGTGACCGACGCCGGCGGCGACACGGCCACGGGCACGCTCACCGTGCGCATCGTGGACGACGTGCCCGAGGCCGTGAACGACACCCATGCCATCACCGAGGACGGCGTGCCGAACACGGTGGGCGGCGACGTGAAGGCCAACGACACCCTCGGCGCCGACGACGCCAACGGCGTGCCCGTGACGGGCGTGAGCTTCGGCGGCGTGGCCGGCACGGTGGGCGTGCCGATCACCACCACCTACGGGCGCATCGTGCTGAACGCCGACGGCAGCTACACCTACACGCTGAACAACGCCGACCCGCGCGTGCAGGCGCTGGTCGTGGGCGACACACTGACCGAGGTGGTGAGCTACACGCTCACCGACAACGACGGCGACACCAGCACGGCCACGCTGACCCTCACCATCCACGGCGCCAACGACGGCGTGACGCTGGTGATCGGCGACAACAACGGCCCCGACACGGCCGGGCAGGCCACCGTGTACGAGCGCGGCCTGGTCGAGCCGGGCGACGCGAGCGAGACCGTCTCGGGCAGCTTCTTCGTCGCGGCGCCCGACGGCCTGGGCAGCATCGCGGTGCACGGCACCACGCTCACGCCGGCGCAGCTGGCCGCGCTCGGCACCAGCCCGGTCACCATCGCCACCGACCGCGGGCGCATCACGCTCACCGGCTTCGATGCGGCCACGGGCACCGTGCGCTACACCTACGTGCTGGGCGCCGCGCAGAGCCATGCGGGCGGGCAGGTCACCGACGACATCGCGTTGCAGGTGACCGACCGCGACGGCGACACCACGCAGGGCACGCTGCGCGTGCTGGTGATCGACGACGTGCCCACGGCACGCAACGACGCCACCGCCATCGGCACTGCGCGCCCCGGCGCCACGGCGACCGGCAACGTGTTCGGCGGCGACGGCATGGGCGCGAACGACGTGGCCGACCGCCTCGGCGCGGACGGCACGCCGACGCCGGTCACGGGCGTCTCTTTCGAAGGCGTGGCCGGCACCATCGGCGGCTCGACGGCAGGGCGCTACGGCAACCTGCGCCTGAACGCCGACGGCAGCTATAGCTATTCGGTGAACGCCAGCAACGTGCGCGTGGCCTCGCTGGGCGACGGCCAGACGCTGACCGAGGTGTTCGACTACGTCATCACCGACGCCGACGGCAGCACCAGCACGGCGAAGCTGGTCGTCACGATCAACGGCACCTCGCAGCACCGGCCGCTCGCGGGCGACCAGGTGTTCCCGGCCGACTTCGGCGACACCAGCCGCCGCATCGACCAGTCGATGACGCCGGCGCTGTTCGTGCAGATCGCGGTGCAGGAATCGCAGCGCCTGAGCCAGATGCTGTCGGGCGCGATCGCCGCGCGCGCGCTGGGCGGCGACCGCCTCTTCGGCGAAGACCGTCCCACCGACCTGTGGGGCGAGCCGCAGGGCGTGGACTACGCCGAGCACGTGAGCCGCGACGGCGTGGCCTTCTCGCTGCGCATGGTGCGCGACGTGGAGCAGACGCTCGCTTTGCGCGGCGTCACGGCCGGCAAGCTGGTCGACGGCGCGAGCCCGCTGTTCGGCGACTTCGACAGCTTCTCGGCGCCGCAACAGCAAGCGCCGCAGGAGGCGCCGGCGCGCGACGGCGGGCGCATCGTGGTGCCGCGCGCCGATGCGGCGCATCCGTCCACCGAGGCTGCGCAGGCCGATGCGGCGCCGGCGGCCGGTGCCGCCGCGCCGGCGGCCACCGACACGGCGCGCTCGTTCTCCAGCCGCGTGGCCGCGGCCGCCGCGGAGCGCGACGCGGTGCGCGAGCTGCTGCGGCATCCGCAGCGCGCCACGCCCACCGTGCGCGTGCCCACGAGTTGATCGACGCAGAGAAAAACGCCGGAGCCATCGAACCATGTCCTACCCATCGAGCACCATGACCGACATTCACAAGCAACCCGCGTCGACCTTCCGTTTCCCCCTGTCGTGGACCGCCGCCGCGGCCGCGCTGATGCTGGCCGGCTGCAGCATGACGCCCGTGCAGCTCACGCGCGACGAGATCGTGGTGCGCGTGCGCCACGACCAGAAGCAGCTGTACAAGGACCAGGCCACGGTCGCCACGCCGATGACCTATTCGGAGGTGCTGGCGCGCGCGCTCAAGTACAACGCCGACTACCGCCTGAAGCTCATGGAGTCGGCCCTGGCGCGCGGCCTGCTCGACGTGTCGGCCGCCGACATGCTGCCCAAGCTGGTGGCCGACGCCGGCTACAACGACCGCAGCAACGACTCGGGCGGCACCAGCATCGGCATCGAGGACCGCGTGGTGAGCCTGCGGCCCTCGACTTCGGAGCAGCGCTCGCACTACTACGGCCGTGCCACGCTGTCGTGGAACGCGCTCGACTTCGGCATCAGCTACTTCCGCGCCAAGCAGGCGGCCGACGAGGTCAACATCGCGGAGGAGCGCCGCCGCAAGATCCTGCAGAACATCGCGCAGGACGTGCGCAGCGCCTACTGGCGTGCCATCGGTGCGCAGCAGCTCATCGGCGATGCCGACCGGCTGGCCGTGCGCATCGAGGACGCGTTGAAGAAGTCGCGCGAGGCCGAGCGCGCCGGCGTGCTGCCGCCCGCGCAGGGCCTGGCCTACCAGCGTGCGCTGCTCGACGCGATGTCGCTGGTCAACGCCAAGCGCCAGGAAATGCAGTTCGCCAAGCGCGAGCTGGCCGCGCTCATGAGCCTGCCGCCGGGCGTCGACTTCACGCTGGTCGAAGGGCCGCAGGACGGGCGCGCGCCGGTCACGCTGGACATCGACAAGCTCGAGGTCGCCGCGCTGGAAAACCGTGCCGAGCTGCGCGAGGAAGACTACAAGGCGCGCATCGGCATCGCCGAGACCAAGAAGCAGATCGCCTCGCTGTTCCCCAGCCTCAACCTGTACGCCGGGGCGCGCTACGACTCCAACTCCTTCCTCTACAACAGCAACTGGAGCGACGCGGGCGTGAGCCTGTCGATGGACCTGTTCCGGCTGGCGGCCATCCCGGCCATCAACCGCACCAACGACGCGCGCAAGAAGACCGACGAGGCGCGCCGCCTGGCGCTGACCATGGCGGTGGTCACGCAGGTGCGCGTGTCGGCCGAGCGCTACAAGCTGGCGGTGGTCGACCAGGAGCTGGCGGCCGAATCCAGCCGCGTCGACCAGCGCATGGCCAGCGTGGCGCGCGCCGGTGCCAGCAACCAGCTCGAGAGCGAACTCGAGGCGCTGCGCGTCGATGCGCGCGCGCTGGTGTCGCGTTTCCAGCTCGCCACGGCCTATGCGGCCACGCAGACCTCGTACGGCCGGGTGCTCAACTCGGTCGGCATCGACCTGATGCCGGCCACGGTGGCCAGCACCGACATCAAGACCGTCGCCAAGGCCATCGAGCAGAGCATGGCCGAAGGCGAGAAGGCGGTGTTCCTCGAAGCGGCGCTGATCCCGGTGCGCAACCGGCCGGTGAACGTGCGCGTGCGCGACCTGCCGTCGGGCGTGAGCGAAGCGGCGGTGCGCAGCGCGGTCGAGCGCATCGTCACGCGCAACGAGCTGGTGTCGTCGGGTGCTGCCGATGCGCTCGTGCTCACGCTGGCCTTCCAGCGCAACGTGCCGCAGCAGCGCGGCACCACGCGCGCCCAGTGGCGGCTCACGCTGGCCGAGCCGGGCGGGCGCGAGCTGCTGTCGCAAAACTACGCGAGCTACGTGCCGGCCGTGACCACGGAGAGTGCCGTGAGCGCCTTTGCCGAGGCGGCGACGCTGTCGGTGATCACGGACGTGCGGCGCCTGGCGCGCACGGGTGCCACGGTGACGCAGAAGTGAAAGCGAGCCCGCCCTTGAAACCGTCGTCCTTCTCCGTGCTTCGCGTCGGCGTGCTCCTGGCCTGCGCCCTGGGCGGTGCCCTGCAGGCCGGCGCCCAGCCGGCACCCGCGCCGCGCGCCGCCCCGGCGGGTGCGCCGGGCAACCTGGCGCCGGTGCGTTTTCTCGTGGTGGCCGCGCAGGAAAGCGTGCTCTCGGCCTCGGCGCCGGGCCGCTTCGCGAAGGTGCCGGTGAGCCTGGGCGACACGGTGCGCGCGGGCCAGGTGCTGGCCGCCTACGAATGCGACGAGATCCAGGCGCGCCGCGCCGCCGCACGGGCCGAGCACGAGGCCGCCAAGGTGCAGTACGTGGGCAAGCTGAAGCTGCAGGGCCTGCAGTCGGCGGCCGAGATCGAGGTCGAGCTGGCGGCGGCCAACGTGAACAAGGCGCAGAGCCAGGTCCGCATCTTCGACGCGCAGATCGCACAGTGCAATTTCGTGGCGCCGTTCGCCGGCAAGGTGGCGCGCGTGCATGTGAAGGTGGGGCAGGGCGTGAACCCCGGCGCGCCGGTGGTCGAGCTGGTGGGCAACGGCCCGCTGAAGGCGCGCATGAACGTGCCCTCGCAATGGCTCGCGTGGTTGAAGACCGGCCAGCGCCTGGACGCCACGGTCGACGAGACCGGCGCCGCCGTGGTGCTGAAGGTCACGCGCGTGTCGGGCCGCGTGGACGCGGTGAGCCAGACCATCGAGATCGAGGCCGAACTCGCGGGCGACGCGGCCGGCCAGGTGCTGCCGGGCATGAGCGGGCAGGTGCGCGCGCCGGTCGGCAGGGGATGAGCGCCGCGCGCGGCAAGGGCGGAGCGTCGTGACCGATCTCGCGTTCCATGCGCTGGCCGCCAAGGTGCGCGCGGCGCAGCGTCCGGCCGACCTGGCCTTTCTGATCTGCAACGAGACCCACGCGCTCGCGCCGTACCGGCAGGCCGCGCTGGTCGGCTTCTTCGGCGCGCGCCGCACGCGGCTGGTGGCGCATTCGGGGCTGGCCGATGTCGAGTCCGACTCGCCCTATGCGCTGTGGCTGGCCTCGGTGGCCGACCACCTGAAGGCGCGGCTGGACGAACTGCCGGCCGCCGCGCGCGTGCTGGCGTTGTCGCCCGGCATGCTGCCGCCCGCGCTCGCCGCCTCGTGGGCCGACTGGCTGCCCGACCAGGTGTGGGTGCTGCCCATGGCCGACCCCGACGGCCGCGCGCGCGCCGCGCTGTTCCTGGCGCGCGAGGCGCCGTGGCCCACCGAGTTCGACGCCAAGGCGCCCGAGTTCCTGCTGCTGCAAGCGAGCGCGATGTACGGCCATGCGTGGTGGGCGCTGACCGGGCGCCGCCGCTCCATCGGCACGCTGCTGCAGGAAGCCTGGGCGCGCAAGCCGCTGCGCTGGGCGCTGGCGCTGCTGCCGCTCGCGCTGCTGGTGCCGGTGCGCGAGTACGCGCTGCTGCAGGCCGAGGTGATCTCCACGCGCAGCCAGGTGATCGCCTCGCCGCGCGACGGCGTGATCCGCCGCATGACCGTGCCGCCCAACACGCCGGTGGTGGCCGACCAGACCATCGCCGAGCTCGACGACACCACGCTGGACAACCGGCTGGCCGTGGCGCGCGCGGCGCTGTCGACCGCGCGGCTGGAGCTGCACCAGGCCTCGCAGCGGGCCATCGAGTCGCAGTCGGCCAAGGCCGAGCTGAGCCTGGCCGAAGGCAAGCTGCGCGAGCGCGAGGTGGAGGTGAGCGCGCTGCAGCGCGAAGTGGCGCAGCTGCAGATCAAGGCGCCGGCGGCGGGCGTGTTCGTGTACTCCGACCCCGACGACTGGGCCGGCCGTCCGGTGCAGACCGGCGAGCGTGTCGGGCTGCTGGCCGACCCGGCCGCGCTTGGCGTGCAGGCCTGGGCGCCGGTGAGCGAGGCGGTCAACCTCGCACCGGGCGCGCCCATGACCCTGTTCCTGCGCGTGGCGCCGCTGGACCCGGTGTCGGCCCGGCTCGACCACGCCGGCTACCAGGCGGTCGAGGCGCCCAACGGCGTGGCCAGCTACCAGTTGCGCGGCCACCTGAGCGAGCCCTCGGGCGTGGCGCGCATCGGCCTGCGCGGCACGGCGCGCGTGTCGGGCGAGTGGACCGTGCTCGGCTACCTGCTGCTGCGCCGGCCGTTCGCGGCGGCGCGGGAGTGGTGCGGGTGCTGAGCGGCACGGCGCCCGCAGGCCGCGGCGCCCCCGCGGGGGCCGCAGCGCCGCCGCCGTGGCCGGCGCTGCGCGAGGAACTGCAGATCCATCCGGCCGGCGCCAACGGCGACGGCTCGCCGGCCTGGCATGTGTGCGACCCGGTGCGCAACCTGTTCTTTCGCATCGGCTGGCTGGAGTTCGAGATCCTGCAGCGCTGGCCGATGGCCGATGCCGCGCGCATCGCGCAGGCGATCGAACGCGACACCCCGCTGGCGCCCGACGCCGACGACGTGGCGCGCTTCCAGGGCTTTCTCGAACAGCACCAGCTGCTGCGCACCGTGCGCCGCAAGCCGCCGATGCCGGCCTGGCGCTGGCTGCTCAACAACTACCTGTTCGTGCGCATTCCGCTGGTGCGGCCGGCGCGGCTGCTCGAGAAGATGCTGCCCTGGGTCGAGTGGCTCTACAGCCGCTGGTTCGTGGCGCTCAGCGCGCTCGCCGCCGGTGTCGGCGTGCTGCTGGCGGCGCGGCAGTGGGACACGGTGGCGGCCCAGTTGCGCGGCGCCATCAGCTGGGAGGGCGTGCTGGGTTTTGCGGGCGCGCTCGTGGTGTCGAAGCTGCTGCACGAGATGGGGCACGCGCTCATGTCCACGCGCCACGGCGTGCGCGTGGGGCACATGGGCGTCGCGCTGCTCGTGATGTGGCCGATGGCCTACACCGACACCGGCGAGAGCTGGAAACTGGCGCGCTCGCGGCACCGCCTGGCCATTGCGTCGGCCGGCATCTGCGCCGAGCTGGTGCTGGCCGCGTGGTCGACGCTGCTGTGGGCCTTCATGCCCGACGGCGACCTGCGCAACGCGCTGTTCTTTTTGGCGACCACGGCCTGGGTGCTGACGCTCGCGGTGAACGCCAGCCCCTTCATGCGCTTCGACGGCTACTACATGCTGACCGATGCGCTGGATTTTCCGGGCCTGCACGAGCGCGCGGGACAGCAGGCGAGGCGCGCGCTGCGGCGCTGGCTGCTGGGCTTCGACGATCCGTCGCCCGAGACGCTGACGCCCGGCTTCCGGCGCTTTCTCATCGCCTTCGCGTTCGCCACCTGGGTCTACCGGCTCGTGCTGTTCATCGGCATCGCGGTCGTCGTTTACCACGCGTTTTTCAAGGCGCTGGGTGTGTTCCTTTTCATCGTCGAGATGGGCGTGTTCGTGGTGCGGCCGGTGATGGCCGAGTTGCGCGTGTGGCACGCGCGGCGCGACGAGATCAGGCCGCGGCGGCGCATCGTGGCGGTGCTGCTGTTCGCACTCGTGGCGGCCGTGCTGCTGGTGCCGTGGCACGGCGGCATCTCGGCGCCGGGCGTGATCCGGGCCGGCGTCGAGCAGCCCGTGTTCTCACCGTATGCGGCGCGGCTGGCGGCGATGGAAGCGAACGATGGCGCGGCCGTGGCGGCGGGGCAGTCGCTGGTCACGCTCGAAGCGCCCGGCCAGACCGAGGAGCGCGAGAAGGCGCGCGTGATGTCCAGCGCCTACGCGCGCGCGGCGCGCGGCGCCATGGGCCTGGAGGAACGCCCGGCGGCGCAGCAGGTGCTGGCCGAGCAGCAGGCCAGCCGCTGGGACACCGAACGCCGCGCGCGCGACGCCGAGCTGCTGCGCTTGCGGCTGGTGGCGGCGCACGGCGGCACGCTGCGCGACGTCGATCCACTGCTGCAGTCCGGCACGTGGGTGGCGCCGTCGCAACTGATGGCGATGGTGGTCGACGGCCGGCGCTGGCGCGTGGAAGCGCTGGTGCCCGAGCACGACCGCCAGCGCCTGGCGGCTGGCAGCCGCGCGGTGATCCTCGTCAAGGGCCGCACGCGCAAGCTCGAAGGACAGGTGCGCGCCATCGACAACAGCCCGGTGCGCCGGCTGCCGCACCTGCTGCTGGCGCAGGACCACGGCGGGCCGATCGCGCTCAACCCGACCGCGCAGAAGAAAGACCTGCGTCCGGCCGAAGCCTGGTTCCGCGTGACGGTGGAGGGAGAAGACGACGCGCCGGTCGACGGGGTGCGCGAGGTGCGTGCGCATTTCGAAGGCACCCGCGAGAGCCTGGCCCGCCGCTGGGTCCATGCGGCGACCTCGGTGCTGATCGAGCAGTCGGGGTTCTGAACAAGCGCGCCCGCTTGCGCCGGCCGGCCACGTGCCGGCAGGCGATGCCCGCGGTCTGCCTTACAGCCGGGTGTGCTCGGAGTGCGGCATGTCCTGGTCGGAACGCAGGACCGCCAGCATGCTCATGAGCGTCACGCCCGCGGCAAGACCGACCAGGAAAGCAAGCACAACGAGGGAGGGGTCGGTTGTCATGCGGTTCTAACGCCGACCCATCCCGCAAGGTTTACGAGTGTTTACACTTATTTGTCATGTCTGCAGGTCCGGGGTAAACAGGCGTCTGCAAAAGGGTCCCTGTGCCTCGGCACCCACCTGCCACACGGCGTGGCTATAGTCGTTTGACCATGCAGAAACGGATCGAGGTTGTCTTTGTCTCGCGGCGCAATTCGCTGCGCAGCGTGCTGGCCGAGGCCTGTCTTGCCCACCTCGATGCGAAGCGCTTTTCGGTGCGCTCGTGCGGGCAGCCGGGGCGGCTGGCGGCGGACGTGCACCCCGCGGCCGTCGAGGCGCTGGGCAGCGCCGGCATGGCCTTGCCGACCTCGCCGCCGCGCAGCTGGGACCTGCTGGCGCGCGCGGGATCGCACAACGCCGATGTCGTCATCACGCTCGACCCCGCGCTCGAACCGCTGCAGCCGCGCTGGCCCGGCCAGCCCGATGCGGCGCTGTGGCCTTACCCCGACGTGGCTGGCGCCAACACCGGCCCGGACGACGCGGCGCATGGCGCGCTGCAGGTGCTGTACTCGCTGCGCCGCCGGCTCGAGCTGCTGGTCAACCTGCCGCTCGTGGGCGCCGACCGCAGTGCGCTGCGCTCCGACATCCGCGACATGGCGCACATGCGCTGAGGCGTTCTAGGGCGCGGCGAGCCGCAGCACGAAGGTCTTGGTGTGCGGGTCGGTGAGAAACACCTGCGCCACCTGCCAGGCCTGCGCATGCGCGTCGCGCCAGGCGGTGGCGTACTTGATGTCCAGGCGGGTCATGGGGGGCTCGTCGAGCCGCTCGAGCCGGCGCCAGAGCCGGTAGCAGTGCGCGACCTGCCGGGGCGAGCCGAGCAGTTCCTCGAGTTTGATGCGGTAGGTGAATGCCGCCACCATCACGTCGCGCACCGTGACGTTGCGGCCCTCGACTTCGATGGTGTAGAGGTGCTCGGCGGAGTGGATCTCGTCCTTCATGCGGCGGCGCGGAAATCGGGGCGGACGGTGTCGACCTGCGGGGCAGGCCGGTCGGGAGGATGCGCAGAAAGAGGGAGACGGATCACGGCCGCTCCATCCTAGATGGCACGCTGTTTCGGCGCGAGTGCCGAAAGTCATGCGGATGTTCACACATGGTGTCCCTTTGCGCGAAGCGCGTGAAATTGTTATTAAACGAAATTAAATGCTAATACCTAGGAACTATGTCCTAGGGCGGCGCCGGCAGTAGCCCTAAGCTCCTCACTGACATGAGCGCCACACAGCAACATCTTTTCGTCGAACTTTCCGACGGTTGGTCCAGCGAGATCGACATCCGCCAGACCACCGGCGGCCGCTATGCCGGCGTGGCCGAACTCCGCCTGCGTGGGCTCAAGCGCGGCGTGCTCGTCTTCATGCAGCAGCCCTCGCTGGACGCCGCGGTCGCGCGCGTGCGCCTGCGGGCCAGCCAGTTCGCCCGCGAGCGCCTGTCGCTCGCCGAAGCCCGGACCGGCGCACGGGCGAGCTGACCGGGTTCACCCGCACCCGCCGCACCTGCGGTTGAAGTTTTTCTATCCCGGCCATCGGGATTGCCAAACCCGCTGCGCCCGCAAGCGGCGCACCATCGAGGCTCACGGATCTCACCGATGGAGCACACGACATGTTGAAGACCTTCAGGAAAGCCATGGGCGCCGCCATTTCGCTGGCTGGGTTCGTGGTGCTGGTGACCCAGCAACTCTGAACGCCCGGCCTCTTTTCCCGCATGGCCTCGCTCAGGGCCGGGGCGGCAGCAGCGGCGAGGTGTACACCGCCGGCGGCGGACGCTGCGGATACACCGAGGTGCCGAAGGTGTTGCCCATGCGGTGCCCGGTCGCCGCGCGGTTGAACAAGCCCAACTGATTGCCCGGCCGCTGCGTGATCGCTTCCGAAGCCAGCCCGGGCGCCGCGTCGTCCGGCCCGCGTGCCGGCAGGGTGGGTGCGAGCTTGCGGGTCAGGCAGTCGTAGGCGGGCGTGCGCTCGCCGTTCACCACCACTTCGACGCAGCTGCCGTCGGCCTCGCCGCCGCCGGAAGGCGGTGTCTGCGCCGACGCGCCAGTGCCGATCACCGAGAGCATCACGCCGAACAGCCACACACCGACGCGCATCGTTGCACCCCAGGAAAAAAGAAGAAGAAACGCCGTGCCGCGACCACGGCCAACCGGGCAGTCTGGGCCCCGTGCAAGTCAGGAAGAAGACGGAATCTCGCGAGGTCGGAAGTGTGAACGAAACGTCACATGTCGGTCATGCGCGGTCGCTAGTCTCGCCCGCACGCTCACCCGGGCCGCACGGCGGACGGCCGCTTTCCAGACCCTTCGTTGCTGCTGTTGATCCTCCGTCACATGACACGTACTTCCGCATCGGGCGGTGGCCTGACACTGTCCTGGTGCCTGGTCATGGCGCTGGTGATGTGCGCCGCCCACGCCGCGGCAGCCGACGACATGGCGAGCGACGCGCCGGCGCTGCATTTCGATCTGCCGGCGCAGCCGCTGGCGCGCTCCCTCGCCGTCTTCGGCCACCTCACCGGGCATTCGGTGCTCGTCACCAGCCGCCTCACCGACGGCCGCGAGGCGTCGCCGGTGCAGGGCGACTTCGCACCGCGCGACGCGCTGCAGCGGATGCTCGTGGGCACCGGGCTGGTGGCGCGCTACACCGGCGCCAGCGCGTTCACGCTCGTGCCGGCACCGTCGGCGACCGCCGTCCCCGACGAACGCGCGCCGGCGGGTGCCCCCACGGCCGGCAACGTCCCGGCCTTGCAGGCCTACGCGGCCGTGCTGCAGGGGGCGGTCACGCGCGTGCTGTGCATCGCCCAGCCCGACGCCTTCGGCCGCTACCGGCTCGCGGTCCAGTTGTGGATCGACCCGGCGGGCGCCGTCACCGAGGCCCGCCTGCTCGAGGGCAGCGGCGTGCCGGCGCGCGACGCCACGGTGCTCGCCAGCCTGCGCACGCTCGGGCTGGACACGCCGCCGCCGGCCGCGCTGCCGCAACCCGTCACGCTGCTGCTGACCCCGCGCCCCGACCCGGCGCGCGACTGCCGGCCGTACCTGCGCGCGCGCGCAGGCTGAGTCGCATGTCCGAATCAATCAAGGCCTCGCTGCGTGCGCTGTTCCTCGCGCGCTATGCGCAGTTCCGCAAGCACCTGCACCACCGCCTCGGTTCGGAAGACCTCGCCAACGACGCGCTGCAGGAGGCCTACCTGCGCGTGGAGAACTCGACCGTGCGCAGCGCCGTGCGCTACCCCTCGGCCTACCTGTTCCGCATCGCGCTCAACGTCGCGGAAGACCAGCGCAAGAGCAATTCGCGGCTGCTGAGCGTGGGCGAGGTCGAGGCGTTGTACGACATGGCCGACGAGGCCGCCGACCCTGCGCGCGGCGCCGAGGCGCGCAACGAACTCGAGGCGCTCGAGCGCGCGCTGGCCGAGCTGCCGCGCCGCCGCCGCGCCATCGTGCTGGCCGCGCGCGTCGACGAGATGCCGCACAAGGACATCGCGGCGCGCTACGGCGTGTCGGCGCGCACCGTCGAGAAGGAATTGCGCGCCGGCCTGGAACATTGCTGCGAGCGGCTGGGCCGGGATTTCATCCAGCGCTTCGGTCCTGGCGCCGGAAAACAGTCTCCCCATGATGACCGCTGAAGAACCCCAGGCGACCGAGGCCATGAAGCAGACCCTGCAACGCGAAGCGCAAGCCTGGGTGGTGCGGCTCGGCTCGCAACAGGCCACCGAAGACGACGCCCAGGCCTTCCGGCGCTGGTGCGCGCGCAGCCGTGACCACGCGCAGGCCTTCGTGCAGGCGCGCCAGGTGTGGCAGGCCATGGCGCCGGCCGCGCAGCGCGTGCGCCAGCAGGAAGCGCGCGAAGCGGCCCACCGCCGTTTGCCGGTGCCCGGACGCCGTGCCTTCCTGGGGGGCGCGGTCGCGGCGTCGGTCGCCTACCTCGCGGTGTCGCCGCCGCTGGCGCTGTGGCCCTCGGTCGCCGAGTGGGGCGACGACTACCGCACCGCCACCGGCGAGCAGCGCGAGGTCGCCATGGGTGACGGCGTGGTGCTGCAGATGAACACGCAGACGCGCATCAACCTGCGCCGCGGCGCGACGGAGAGCGCAGGCGAAGCCATCGAGCTGGTGTCCGGCGAGGCCGAGGTGCTGGCCGGCGGCCCGGCCTCGGCGCGCGTCACGGTCGCGGCGGGCGGCGGCACGGTGTCGGCGACGCGCGCGCGCTTCAACATCCGCCACCTCGACGGCGAGGTCTGCGTGACCTGCCTGGCGGGCCAGGTCGACGTGGCGCAGGGCACGCAACAGGCGCGGCTCGACGCAGGCCGGCAGCTGCGCTACGGCCCCGCGGGGCTCGGTGTCGTGACGGGCGTGGACACCGGCCCCGTCGTCGCCTGGCGCCGCCGCCAGCTGGTGTTCGACCAGGTGCCGCTGTCGCAGGTGGTGGCCGAGGTCAACCGCTACCGCCACGGCCGGCTCATCCTCACGAACGAGGCGCTGGGCCGCAGCCGCGTGCAGGCCAGCTTCTCCATTGACCGGCTGGACGACGTGGCCTTCCTCGTGCGCGACGTGTACGGCGCCGAACTCACGCAGCTGCCCGGCGGCATCGTGCTGCTGGGCGCCGCCAGCGCCTGAAGTGCGTCGCAGCGTGCCGATCCGCGTGTTCGTGAAGATTTCGTGACATGGTGCAGTCGCGCCGGACCTTCGCTGTCATAGCTCGGTAGTCCACGGGCCCTTGCGCTTCGTGGCCCCGATCGAGCAACGAAACACGAACCCATGGAAGTCCGCATGCAACGCAGCAGCCGCCGCACGGTGTCCCGGCGCAATCCGCCGAACGCGTCCTCTTCTTCTTATTCGTCTGCCGCATTCGCGCAGGTCCGGTTCACGCCGCTGGTGCGCGCCATCGCGCTGCTGCTGGCCGGCGGCGCCGCGTTCGACGGCGCGCAGGCGCAGCAGGCGTTCAGCGGCGCGTGGATGGCGCAGAAGAACATGGCGCAGAGCACCGCGCTGGCCACCGGCCGCCTGCCCAACGGCCTGCCTGCTGCGATGCTCGCGGGGCCGCAGGCGCAGCAGCAGCGTGCGAACGAACAGCTGCAGCAGTCCCTCGGCAACCTGAACCTGGCGGCGCGCGCCATCGCGGCGCAGCAGTCGGCGCAGGCCGCGGCGCGCGCCGCCGCGCAGCACGACCCCTCGGTGCCCGACGGCCTGGCCGAAGGCGGCCTGAAGGTCGACACGAACGCGCTCACCGCCGGCTGGCACAACGCACGCCCGCTCACGACCGATTCGCAGCGCCAGGCCGCGGGCCGCACGGTGGTCACGGTCGAGCAGACGGCCGACAAGGCCATCCTCAACTGGGAGACCTTCAACGTCGGGCGCAACACCACGGTGAAGTTCGACCAGCAGGCCAGCTGGTCGGTGCTCAACCGCGTGAACGACCCGAAGGCGCGGCCTTCGCAGATCCAGGGGCAGATCCAGGCCGACGGCACGGTGATGGTCGTGAACCGCAACGGCATCGTGTTCAGCGGCAGCAGCCAGGTCGACACGCGCAACCTCGTGGCCGCGGCCGTGGGCATGAGCGACGCGCAGTTCAAGCGGGGCCTGTACAGCGAAACGCGCGGCAGCACCCAGGTGCCGGTGCTGGCCAACGACCTGGTGCTCCACGCCACCGGCGCCACGCACGGCGCGGCCACCGCCGACGTGGTGGTGGAGCCCGGCGCGCGCATCGCCACGCGCCGGCCCACCAGCGTGACCGAGGGTGGCGGCTACGTGCTGCTGGCCGGGCGCGAGGCGCACAACCACGGCAGCATCACGACCGCCAACGGCCAGACCGTGCTGGCCGCCGGCGACGCCTTCGTGATCCGCAAGGGCATGGGCACCGACGGCAACAGCGACTCGAGCACGCGCGGCAACGAGGTCGATCCGCTGCGCCTGGCCGGCAGCGCCGCCGGCCGCGTGCGCAACACCGGCCTGATCGCCGCGCCGACCGGCGACGTGACCCTGGTCGGCAAGACCGTGGAGCAGCAGGGCGTGCTGCTGTCCAGCAGCTCCGTCAACACGCGCGGCACGCTGCACCTGCGGGCGGTGGGCGAGGCCGGCGAGGCGCGCGTCACGCTGGCGCCGCAGAGCACCAGCGCGATCGTGCTGGAGAACGACGGCGCCACCGCGCTCGACGTGCAGCGCGACACCCTGCTGAAAGACTCGATGCGCCTGAGCGACGGCGGCTACAACCGCCGCGACCAGTCGCTGGTGAAGATCGACTCGGCCGGCGACATCGACTTCGACGGCGGCTCGCTCACCCTGGCCACCGGCGGCCAGGTGCAGGCGCGCGCCGCGCGCCGCACGCGCGTGGCCAGCGGCGCCGCCATCGACGTGGCCGGCGCGGTCGGCGTCGGCGTGGCCATGGCGTCCAACAACGTGAAGATCAACGTGCAGGGCAACGAGCAGCGTGATGCGCCGCTCAACCGCGACGGCAAGCGCCTGAACAACCTGGACATGTGGATCGACCGCCGCGACCTCGTGCGCGTGGCGGCCGGCGTCAACGGCTACGCCGGCGAGCGCTGGTACACCGGCGGCGGCCTGCTGGAGGTCGGCGGCTACCTCAACACCGACGGGCACACCGTCGGCGAATGGGCCGCGTCGGGCGGCACGGTGGCCTTCGCCGGCGGCGAGCTGGTCACGCAGCGCGGCTCGCGCATCAACGTGGCCGGCGGCACGCTCGACGTGCAGACCGGCCGGCTGCAGCAGAGCTGGCTCAAGGGCCCCGACGGGCGCCTGTACAACCTGTCGACCGCGCCGGCCGACATCGTCTACACCGGCCTGTACCGCGGTTTCGAGGACGAACACGCGCGCTGGGGCAAGACCACCACCGGCTACTTCTACAACCCGCTGATCGCGCCGCGCGAGCGGCTGGAGAACGGCTACACCGTGGGCCGCGATGCCGGCCAGGTGCAGGTCGGCACGCGCGCCGCGGTGCTCGAAGGCGACATCGACGCCACCGTGTTCCAGGGCGAGCGCCAGCAGCGCAAGCGCGATGCGGGCCTGGACAGCTACCGCCAGCTGCAGACCGCGGCCCCGCTGGCCGGGCGCCTGGTCATCGGCGGCGTGGCGCCGGTCTACGACGCCGCCACCGGCCTGCTGCGCGACAACCCTTCCGCGCGGGTCGACCGCGTCACCTTCGCCGATGCGCCCGGTACGTTGGCGGATGCGCTGGCCGCCGGCGAGGCGCTGCCGAAGGAGCTCGCGGGCCATGTGCGCATCGACAGCCAGTGGCTGCAGCGCCAGCGCCTGGGCGGCGTCGTCGCCTATGCGAACGACACGGTGGCGGTGACGTCCGCGCTCGCCGTCGCGCCCGGCGGCAGCATCGCGCTGCACGCGCCCACGGTGGCGGTGGACGCCGACCTGGTCGCGCGCGGCGGCAGCATCGCGCTGGGCGACCTGGTCAGCCGCTTCGCCAGCGCCAACGGCGGCAGCTGGGTCGACATCTCCATTGCCGACGTGCTGCCGGTCGGCTACGCGCCGCGCGTGGTGGTGGGCGAGGGCGTGCGGCTGGATGCGCGCGGCTTGTGGAGCCACATCGCGCAGTCGCCCGACCGCATCGAGGGCCTGCCTTACGTGGACGGCGGGCAGGTCACGCTGCGCAGCACCGGCGATGTGGTGCTCGGCGCGCGCAGCCTCGTCGATGTGTCGGGCGGCGCGGCCCTGCTGGCCGGCAACGAGCTGCGCGGCGGCCGCGGCGGCGACGTGACGCTGATGGCGGCCCAGCCCGGCAACGAAGGCGCGGGCCCGGGCACGCTGCGCATGGACGGCGAGGTGCGCGGCCACGGCGTGAAGGGCGGCGGCAAGCTGACGCTGGCCAACGGCGCGGCCATCGGCATCGGCGAACTGCCCGCCGGCGGCGACGGGCAGCTCGCGGCGGGGCGCCGCAGCACCGTGCACCTGCGGCTGGCCGGCGACTACGTGATCGCGGCCGGCAGCGAGATTCCGATGGACTTTGCCGTCACGGTGTCGCGTGCGCTGCCGGGCGAGGCGCTCAAGGAGAGCGTGCAACCCGGCGTCAGCAACGCGCGCACCGTCGTCACCGGCGCCGACTGGGTGGTGCCGCCGGGCACGCAGGCGTTCCTGCTCGACGGCAAGGGCTACGAGCCGGGTCAGACGGTGCCGGCCGGCAGCGTGCTGGCGGCCATCACCCTGCTGGCCCAGGGCTACGTGCTGCCCAAGGACGTGTTCCCCTCGGGCCTGCCGATCCCGCCCAAGACCACGTCGTACAAGGCCGGCACGGTGGCCGCCGCCGACACCGTGATGCCCGCGGGCACGCCGATCGTCGCCGGCACCGCGCTGCCGCGCGCGGTCGCGGTGCAACCGCTGCTGCGCCTGGACACCGACCTGTTCCACAGCGGCTTCGCGCAGTACACGGTGCGCGGCCAGGACGGCGTGGCGGTGGCCGATGGCGCGCGCGTGGAGGTGCGCATGCCGGTGCAGCGCTTCGACCCCGTCGCCGGCGCGCTCGCGCCCACCGGCGCCGACCCGTCCATCGCGCTGCCGCTGTGGATGCCGCCGGTGTACCAGGACGATCCGGTGAAGCAGAAGCTCACCCAGCGCGCCGGCGCCGACCTGACGCTGGAGGCCGGCACGCTCTACCAGCGCGCGCCGCTGGTGGTGGGCGAGGGCGCCCACATCGCGCTCGACCCCGGCCGCACGCTCACGCTGCGCGGCAACGACCAGATCACCGTCGATGGCACGCTCTCGGCCTGGGGCGGGCGCGTCGCGCTGCTGCCGGGCGAGCACGGCACGGGCAACGCGCGCAACCTGGCCGACGGCATGCCCAACGCACGCTCGTACTGGATCGGCGAGCACGCGCTGATCGACGTTGCCGCGCGCCCGGTGGTGGCCACCGACGCGCGCGGCCACCGCTACGGCCAGGTGGCCAACGGCGGCACCATCGAGATCGGCGCGCGCCATGTGCTCGATGCCACGCAGGTGGACGCGGCCGATGCCTTCGTGGTGCTGCGCCCCGGCGCGCGGCTGGAGGCCTCGGGCACGTCGGCAACGCTCGACCTGGCGGGCCGTGGCCCGACCGAGGTCGCCAGCCACGGCGGCACCATTGCGCTCAGTTCTTTCCGCGGCCTGTTCCTGGACGGCGACATGCGCGCCGCGGCGGGTGGCGCGGGCGCGGCCGGCGGCATGCTGGCGCTGAACCTGGACACGCCCCTCTACGGCACGGTGGCGCGCTACAACCTGAAGGGCGAGAACGTCGACGACGCGGTGCGCGTGCCGCGCGAGATGCTGCTGGCGCAGGTGCAGGGCCGCAGCGCGGTGGCCGACGCCGCCGGCCTGCGCCCGGGCCAGGCGCACGGCGCGCTGGCCTACGGCACGGCGCGCATCGGCGTCGACCGCATCCACGACGGCGGCTTCGACAACCTGTCGCTGCTCAGCCACGGCATGCTGTCTTTCGACGGCAGCGTCGATCTCTCGCTGGGTCAGAGCCTGCGCCTGACCACCACCGCGCTGGCCCTGGCCGATGCGTCCGCGCCCGATGCGCGCGTGACGCTGGCCGCGCCCTACATCCGCCTGGCCGCCAGCGGGCGCACCCAGATCGACGACTACATCCTGCCCAACCCGGTGCTCGGCTCGCGCAACGCGGGCGGGGGGGCCGGCACGCTGGGCGTGCCGCTGGTGTCGGCCGGCAGTTCGCTGCGGCTGGACGCGCAGCTCATCGATCTGGCGGGCATGGTGCAGCAGGGCGTGCGCGGCACCATCGTGCGCAACGTGTCCGAGGAGCTGGTCGTGGAGCGCAACGCCTTCGACCGCACGCTGCTGCGCAGCAGCGGCGACCTGCGCCTGTCGAACAACGCCAGGTTCTACGTGCCGGGCGACCTCACGCTGGCGGCGGCGCAGATCTACCCGGCCACCGGCGACAGCGGGCTGGTGCAGGTCGGCCAGCGCAACGTCATCGACAAGTGGGGCACCCGCCAGGCCGAGATGGACATGAACCGCCGGCTGGTGATCGAGCGCGTGGGCGACACACCGGCCATGCCGCAGTCGGCCTTCGGTTCGCTCACCTTCCACGCCGCCCACATCGAGCAGCGCGGCGTGCTGCGCGCGCCGCTGGGCGGCATCGCGCTGGGCAGCGTCTTCGGCGACACCGCCACCAGCACCGTGCAGCTGCATGCGGGCAGCCTGACCTCGGTCAGCGCCGACGGGCTGCTGATGCCCTACGGCGGCACGCAGGACGGGCTGACCTATCTCTTCAACGGCAAGGACGTGGCCTACCGCGTGCCCGGCGTCGGCCCGGCCATCACGCTGTCCGGCCACGCGGTGGACGTGCGCGAGGGCGCGGTGCTCGACATGTCGGGCGGCGGCACGCTCACCGGCACCGCCTTCCTGGCCGGGCGCGGCGGCTCCACCGACGCGCGCATGCATCCGCTGGTGCAGGTGGGCGCGCAGCGCAAGGGCTTCGTGCTGCCCGGCCTGGCCACCAACCCGGTCTATGCCATCGTGCCGGGCGTGCAGCCGCTGCAGGCGCCGCTCGGCGCAGAGAAGGGTGCGAGCGATCCGGCGCTGGGCCGGCAGATCACCGTCGGCACCGGCGTGCCCGGCCTGCCGCCGGGCCGCTACACGCTGATGCCCTCCACCTACGCGCTGCTGCCCGGCGCCTTCCGCGTCGAGCTCAACGGGCTGGCCGCGCAGGTCGGCGCGCCGGGCAGCGCGACGGCGATGCGCAACGGCTCCTACACCGCGCCCGCGCAATTGGGCGTGGCCGGCACCGGCATCCACGACGCGCTGCCGCTGCAGGCGGTGTTCACGCCGGGCGACGTGCTGCGCACCTACGCGCAGTACAACGAGACCGGTTATGCCGACTTCGCCGTGGCGCAGGCGCTGCGCGACGGCGTGCCGCGTCCGCTGCTGGAGCGCGACGCCAAGGCGCTGCGCTTCCAGTTCGGCCTGAAGGGCTCGGCGGGCGAGATGCCCGGCGAACCCGCGCTGCGCTTCGCCGGCACCGCGCGCTACGCCACGGTGGGCGACGGCATGGGCGGCACGGCGCTGGTGATCGGCGGAACGGCGCGCTCCTTCGAGGTGCTGGGCGACGGCGCCGCGCCCACGCCGGACTTCAAGGGCACCTCGCTGCATGCGCGCGACCTCAACGCCATCGGCGCCGCGCAGCTGGCCATCGGCGGCGCGCCGGCGGGCACCTTCGTGCAGGACGCCACAGCGGCCGACCGGCTGAGGGACGCCAACCGCCTGGGCTTCAGCAGCGCCGCCGAGGGCATCGTGCTGCGCGAGGGCGCGGTGCTGCGCGCGGGCGAGGTGTTCCTGGTCACCGACCGCCGCGACTCGGGCATCACCGTCGAGTCCGGCGCCGGCATCGACACGCTGGGCCGCGGGCCGGCGGCCTGGGACTCGCGCCGCGGCTACATCTACGAGCCGGGCTTGCGCAGCGTGCTGGCGGTGTCCAACGGCTGGATCGACATCCAGCCGCCGTCCGCGTCCAGCGGCGGCCAAACGGGCCCCGGCCGCATCGACATCGGCGTGTGCGCCTCCAGCGGCAGCTGCAGCGCCGGCGCGCGGCTGTATTCCGAAGGCACCATCACCGCCGCCACCGACCAGGCCTTCACGCTCGGCGAAAGCACGCGCTACGGCACGCGCAACCTGGTGCTGGCGCTGGGCGGCATCAACGTCGGAGGCGAACGCGCGCTGGGCGACGCCGCTGCGCGCGGTGCGCTGCCGCCGGGACTGACGCTGAACCAGTCCGTGCTCGACCGCCTGCTGCGCGGCGACACCAGCACCGGCGCGCCGGCGCTGGAGAACCTGGTGTTCACCGTGCGCGACGCGGTCAACTTCTTCGGCTCGACGCAGCTGTCGACCATCGACCCCGCCACCGGGCAGTCGACGATCACGCGCCTGATGCTGACCACGCCCGCCATCTACGGCTGGGGCGATGCCGACAGCGTGGCGCGCATCCACACCGACGTGCTGGTGTGGAACGGCACCCGCACGCCACCCGGCCTGGTGGCCACCGGCGGGGCGGGCACCGGCAGCGGCCGGCTGCAGATCGACGCCCGGCGCATCGAGCTGGGCGCCGCGCGCGACATGCGCGTGGACACCGTGCACGACATGGACCGGCTGGTGCTGGGCTTCGGCGAGGTGCAACTCAACGCGAGCGAGCAGGTCACGGCGCGCCAGAAGGGCTCGCTCTCGGTCTACCAGTCGCAGGGCGCGTGGGACGAGACGGCCAAGGGCCATGTGCGCACGGGCGGCGCGCTGCGCATCGACACGCCGCTGTTGACCGGCGAGGCCGGCTCGGTGATGCGCTACACCGCCGGCGGCGACGTGCGCGTGGCCGCGCCGCAAGGCATGCAGCCGGCCACGATGACCGACGCCGAAGCATCGCGCGCGCTGGGCGCCGAGATCGCCATCGACGGACGCAGCGTGATGCTCGACACCGCCGTGGTGCTGCCCAGCGGCAAGCTGGTGCTGCGCGCCGACGGCGACGTGCAGCTGCACGACGGCGCGCGGCTGGACCTGGCCGGCCGGCGCCTGCGCTTCTTCGACGTCGACAAGTACAGCTGGGGCGGTGACGTGGAGATCGAAAGCCGCACGGGCAACGTGCGCCAGGCGGTGGGCGCGCAGATCGATCTCTCGGCGCAGAACAACCGTGCCGGCCGGCTGGCCGTCACCGCGCTCGGCGCGGGCGCCGGCCAGGTCGAGCTGTTGGGCCGCATCGCGGGCGGCAGCAGCGGCGAGTACGACGCGGGCGGCACGGCGGTGCCCTACGCGGCGGGGCGCATCGACGTGCGCGCGCAGCGCCTGGCCGACTTCGCCGGCCTGAACCGCCGCCTGACCGACGGCGGCGTGGTCGGCGAGCGCAGCTTCCAGCTCAAGCAGGGCGACCTGGTGGTGGGCGACGAGCTGAAGGCGCGCGAGATCAACCTCTCGGTCGACGGCGGCCGCCTCACCGTGGCCGGCACTGTGGACGCCGGTGGCGTGCAGGTCGGCAGCATCCGGCTGGCGGCGCGCGACGGCGTCACCATTGCCAGCAACGCGCTACTCGACGCGCACGGCACGCGGCTGCGCGTGGACAGCTACGGCCAGGCCATCGAGGCGCCCAACCGCGCCACCATCGAGATCGACAGCGGCAAGGGCCGCCTCGTGCTGGAGAGCGGCGCGCGCATGGACCTGCGCGCCGGCACCGATGGCACGCCGCGCGCCTTCGGCACGGTGGAACTCAACGCGCCCCGCCTGGGCGGCGCGCGCGGCAACGACATCGACATCGACGCCGGCGGCACGCAGCGCATCGAGGGCGCGCGCACGATCACCGTCAACGGCTTCTTCCGCTACGACGACGCGCCCACGGGCACCGACCCGGACATCAGCGGGCGGCCCTACCAGCGCATCGACCAGGCCTACCTGCAGGCCAAGCACGAGGACAGCACGGCCTTCATGCGCAACGTGCTGGCCAACGGCGCACTGGTCGACGGCCGGCTGGCCGGCCTGCGCGCGTACGGCGACGCCTTCCACCTGCGCCCCGGCGTGCAGATCGTGAGCCGGACGCCCGACGGCGACCTGCAGATCGACGGCGACCTCGACCTCTCGGCCTTCCGCTACGACAGCCTCAACGCGCGCACGCAGCGCACCGGCGTCTACGGCTCGGGCGAGGCCGGCGCGCTGGTGATGCGCGCGGGCGGCAACCTGAAGATCCACGGCAGCATCAACGACGGCTTCGACACCTCGGCGCTGCCGGCCACGCGCGACGACGACGGCTGGGTGCTGCTGAAGGGGCGCGTGCCCTTCGGCGGCGACGTGGTGGTGCCGCGCGGCGGCGTGGTCACGCTGGCCGAGAACACCTTCCTGCAGCCCGGGCGCGCGCTCAACTTCCAGGCGCCGCTCAAGGCCATGAGCCTGGCCGCCGGCACCGTGCTGCCGGTGCGCGCGGTGCTCACCGAGGGCTACACGCTGCCCGCGGGCACCGTGCTCGGCGGCGCGGTGCGCGATGCGTCCGGCCAGGTCCTTCATGCGGCCGGCACCGTGCTGGCGCAGCCGCTCGTGCTGGGCGCGAACATGCAGCTGGACCCCGGCGTGCGGCTGGCGGGCGCGGCCAAGGTCGGCCCGATGCTGTGGCCGGTCGGCGTGCCGCTGCCGTTCCCCGACGGTGCCGTGCTGGACGTCAACCAGCCGCCGTTCTACCGCTACAACGGCCCAGTGCTGGCGCGCGAGGTGCCGCTGCAGCGCGGCGCCGTCATCCCGGCCGAGACGGTGGTCGTGCTGCCCGGCGGCGCGGCGTCGGTCCGGCTGCGCCTGGCCGATGGCGACGGCAACCAGGGCCGCAACTTCGCCATCGCGCCGATGCTGGCCGAGGGCTCGCAGTCGTGGTCGATGCGCCTGGTGGCCGGCGCCGACACGCAGGCCGCCGACAGCCGCGCGCTGCAGCCGCGCGGGCCGCAGCGCGACCTGCTGCTGGCCGACACGCACTACGGCAACGCCTTCACGAAGGAGCTGGTCTCCGGCGGCAAGGTGTGGGCCTGGAACCAGCAGGCGGCCGACGAAGGCTGGGGCAGCTTGGGCAGCATCGTCACGCCGGAGGAGGTGTCCTGGGGCATGTGCGACATCGGCTACTGCGACCTGGTTTCCGAGACCCCCGAGGTCTGGGACTTCAAGTCCTACCCCGTGCGCCAGCCGCTGTTCAGCGTGGTGCGCACCGGCACCGGCGACCTGGACCTGCTGGCCGGCAACGACTTCACGCAGCGCTCGCCCTACGGCATCTACACCGCCGGCACGCGCGCCGCGGCGCGCGCGGACGACGCCGACTTCCACCTGCCGCGCGCCAAGGGCCCGCAAGGCACGGTGCTCAACGGCGGCTACGACATCTTCGAGCAGTTCGTCGACAGCCAGAGCCTGTACCGCGCCTGGTACCCCGACCACGGCGGCAACCTGCGCATGCGCGTGCAGGGCGATGCGCGCGGCGACACCATCGGCGTGCGCGGCAACATGCGCCGCACGACCGACGAACTGGGCATCTTCCGCAAGCAGATGCCCAGCGCCATGCTCGGCAACTGGCTGTGGCGCCAGGGCACCGGCAGCGTGGTGCCGGGCGCCGAGGGCGTGCCCACCGCGTGGTGGATCAACTTCGGCAGCTACGTCGCGGGCCACGAGGGCACGACCTACGACCTCGGCGGCCTCTGGCCCTACCTGGTCGGCTTCACCGGCATCGGCACGCTGGGCGGCGGCAACCTGGTGTTCGAGACCGGCGGCAACGCCGGGATGATGGAGCAGATGGGCGACCACAGCGCCACCTACGTGGCGCGCAGCCAGGGCCTGCATCTCGCCGTGGGCAGCACCGGCCGCGTGACGCGCGCGGGCGAGCTGCTGCTGACCGGCGGCGGCGACCTGGACGTGCGCATCGGCGGCACGCTGAACCCGGCGCCCGAGGTGCGCGCAGTGCCCGCCAGCACCACCTGGCAGGCCGGCAGCCTTCAGCGCTACGACCGCATGCGGCTGGACCTGAACGGGGTCTTCGCCAACCTGCGCGGTGCGCTGCGGCTGGAAAGCGGCGCGGTGGGTGGCATCGAGCTGGACTTCGGCACGCCCGGCCCGAAGGACTCGCGCGCGCTCAGCCCCTACGTCGCCGGCTCGTCGATCGCCTCGGGCGGCCCGGTGCTGATCCCCGGCGATGCCGGCGTGCGGCTCGACGCGCGCGGCGACCTGGTGCTCGGCGGCGTGGCCGATCCGGGGCGCGTGCCCACGCTCACGCACGGCACGCCCTTCAGCGCCAACGGCACGCAGCACCCGGGCGAGGGCTGGACCTGGTTCTCGCTATGGACGCCGTCGACCGCGATCGACCTGTTCAGCGCCGGCGGCAACCTCACGCCGACGCTGGGCTGGACCGACCTGGGCGATCGCACCAACCACCAGGCGACCGACGGCCGCTTCGTCTACCCGGCGGTGCTGCGCGCGCTGGCGGCCAGCGGCAGCCTGTACTACGGCAGCGCGAGCTCGGGCGTGCGCGACGAATCGAGCAACGGGCCGGTGCTGTCGCCCTGGAGCCTCACGCTGGCGCCGTCGCCGGTCGGCCCGCAGTACGCGGTGAAGCGCACCGCGCAGCTGGAGCTGCTGGCGCGCGACTCCATTCACGCGGCGGGCTACACCATCACGCCCTCGGGCGCCGATCCGTCGCGGCTGGTGGACCCGTTCCAGCCGGGCTTCGCCGCGCTGGGCGGCGAACTCTGGTACGGCCGCGAGCTGATCCACAACACGGCCGCCGACGCGCTGCTGCCCTCCATTGCACTGGACGGCCAGAATTCGTGGCTGCGCTTTCCGCTGTTCACGCTCACCTCGCCCAGCGTGGCCGACGTGGCGCCGGCGGGCCAGCCGCCGTCGCGCTTTTATGCGCTGGAGGGCGACATCGTGGGCCTGCGCACCGGCTCGATCGTCTACCGCGGCTCCAACACCGGCGTGGCGACGCCGAACGGGCTCTGGTACGAAGGGGCGGGCCCGGTGGCGATCCGCGCCGGGCGCGACATCGTCGGTGCCGGCACCGCGCTGGGCGAGGTCGATCTCGTGCCGTCGGAGGGCGCGGGCTGGCGCGGGCGCGATTTTCCCGGCCGACCGGAACTGCCGCCGCAGCCGCAGACGCTGAACGCCGCCTCGGCGCGCGGCAACCTGATCGTGCACCGCCACGCCGACGACGTGTCGGTGGTGGAGGCCGGGCGCGACATCCGCAACAGCAGCTTCCACATCGCCGGCCCCGGCGAGCTGGTACTGAGCGCCGGGCGCGAGCTGTACATGGCCGACAAGGGCGAGCTCAAGAGCCTGGGCGCCATCGTCAACGTGAAGCCAGGCGACCGCAGCAGCGGCGCCGGCATCTCGGTGGCGGTGGGCGTGGGCCGCGACGGGCCGGACTGGGCCGGCTTCGCCGCGCGCTACCTCGACCCCAAGCGCCGCGCCGCGAGCGGCCAGCCCTTCGCCGACCAGCCCGGCACCGCGCTGTACAGCTATGGCGGCGAACTCACGCTGGCCGGCTGGCTGTCGCAGCAGTTCGGCTACGGCGGCGACGAGGCCGGCGCCGATGCCTACCTGAAGCGCAAGCAGGCCGAGATCGACGGCCAGCGCAGCGAAGGCGGCGGCAGCACGCGCCGCGACCTGGTGCGCGAGTTCGGCCTGGCCGAAGGCCTGCACCTGGTGAACTGGCTGCGCGAGCGCTTCGGCGGCAGCAACAGCCAGGGCCGCCACTTCGACGCCGCCACCATGGACGCGCAGGCCTTCTTCGCCGCGCTGCCGCCCGAGCAGCAGCAGGTGTACCTGCGCAACGTGTACTTCGCCGAGCTGCGCGCCGGCGGGCGCGAGTACAACGAAGAGGGCGGTCCGCGCCGGGGCAGCTACCTGCGCGGGCGCGAGGCCATCGCCACGCTGTTCCCCGCGCAGGGCACCGACGGCAGCGCGCGCCGCTACCAGGGCGACCTGACCATGTTCAGCAGCGCCAACTACTACGCGAGCAGCTCGGACCCGTTCACCAAGCGCCCGCAGGCCGGCAAGAGCTACCTGCGGCGCGACGCCTGGACGGCCGCCGGCCGGCCCAGCGACATCGGCGTGTACGACGCGCTCGATGCCGGCATCCACACCAACTTCGGCGGCAACGTGAACATCCTCGTGCCGGGCGGGCGCACGCTGGTGGGGGTGGACGGCGGCTTCGTGCCGGGCGAGGGCTCGGGCGTGCTGACGCAGGGCGCGGGCGAGGTGCAGATCTACTCGCTGGACAGCATCCTGCTGGGCCAGAGCCGCATCTTCACCACCTTCGGCGGTGGCATCCTGGCCTGGTCGGCGCAGGGCGACATCAACGCCGGTCGCGGCTCCAAGTCGACCGTGGTCTACACGCCGCAGCGGCGCCTGTACGACGACGCCGGCAACGTCAGCCTGTCGCCGACCACGCCCAACACCGGCGCCGGCATCGCCACGCTGAACCCGATCCCCGAGGTGCCGCCGGGCGACATCGACCTGATCGCGCCGCTGGGCACCATCGACGCGGGCGAGGCGGGCATCCGCGTGTCGGGCAACGTGAACCTGGCGGCGCTGCGCGTGGCCAATGCCGAGAACATCCAGGTGCAGGGCAAGTCCACCGGCGTCCCGGTGGTGGCGGCGGTGAACGTGGGCGCGCTCACCAACGCCAGCGCCGCCGCCTCGCAGGCCGCCACCGCGGCGCAGGACGCCGTGCAGCGCGACCGCGCGGCCCAGCGCCAGGCACTGCCCTCGGTGTTCACCGTGCGCGTGCTCGGCTTCGGCAACGAACCCGCGGGCGGCGAGGGCGGTGGCGCCGGTGCCGGCCGCGAGCGCACTGGCGCGGCCTACGACCCCAAGGGCGTGGTGCAGGTGCTCGGCGCGGGCGCGCTCACCACCGCGCAGATGCAGTCGCTCACGCCGGGCGAGCAGCGGGGGCTGAAACGCTGAGCGGCTGAACCTTTGCGCTACCCGCGCAGGCGGAAAAAACAGAAGGGCCTCCCATGCGGAGGCCCTTCTTCTTATGTGCGCGAAACCCGCCGCGCCGGACCTCGTGCCGATTTCTTGATGAAGTTTTCGTGACAAACGACAGTCGCCGCGCACGCCGTGCGTCTAGGTATCGGTACGCAGCAGCGACATGAAGGCTCTCCACCATGAGCCGCTGCCACGCGAGCTTCATCCTTGAGAACCGAGCTGTAAATGCATGACATGAAGAAGAACGCCCCACCGACCTGCTGGAGAGCGGTGTGGCTGGCGGTGATGGCGATCGGTGCCCCGGCGGCAGCGTTCGCACAAGCACCTGCCGCTGTCTCCACGCCGGCCGCGACCTCGGCCACCCCACCGGCCGCGCCCGCGGCCACCGAACCGGCCCGCAAGGTCGACATCGCCGAATACATCGTGCGCGGCAACACCGTGCTGGACGCCCGCGCCATCGAGAAGGCGGTCACGCCCTTCCTCGGCCCCGAGCGCACGCTCAAGGACGTGGAGGGCGCGCGCGACGCGCTGCTCGCGGCCTACCAGGCGGCGGGCTACCAGTCGGTGTATGTCGACCTGCCCGAACAGCAGGTCACGCAGGGCGTGGTGTTCCTGCAGGTCAACGAGACCCGCGTGGGCCGCGTGCGCGTGGTGGGCGCCGAGTACAACTCGCCGCTCGACGTGCGCGACCAGGTGCCGGCGCTGAAGGAGGGCGGCGTGCCCGACTTCAACAAGGCCCAGGCCGAGCTCACCGCGCTCAACCGCAGCCCCAAGCGCCAGGTGATGCCGCTGGTGCGACCGGGTGCGATGCCGGGCACGATGGACGTCGACCTGAAGGTCGAGGACCAGAGCCCGTGGCGCGCCAGCGTGGGCCTGAACAACGACTACAGCGCCGACACGCGCAAGCTGCGCGCCAGCGCCTCGCTGGGCCACGACAACCTCTGGCAGATGGGCCACAGCGCCTCCATCAGCTTCTTCGGCGCGCCGCAGGACCTGAATCAGACGCAGGTGTTCTCGGCCTCGTACAACGCGCCGCTCAAGGGCACGAACTGGAGCCTGGAGGCCAACGCCTTCGTGTCCGACAGCAACGTGGCCACCGTGGGCGGCACCACCGTGCTGGGCAAGGGCCACTCGATCGGCCTGAAGGCCACCTACACCGTGCCCAACACCGGCAACTGGTGGCATGCCTTCAGCGTCGGCGTCGACTTCAAGAACAACAAGGAAGCGCTGACGCTCAAGGGCAGCGGCGACACCGTGCCGCTCAAGTACGCGCCGATCACGCTGTCGTACTCGGGCTTCCGCCAGACCGACAAGAGCCAGTACGGCGTGGGCGTGTCGCTGGTGGCGGGCACGAGCAGTTCGTTCAAGTACGGCAGCGACTGGGCGGCCTTCGACTACAAGCGCTACAAGGCCTCGCCCAGCTTCATGGTGCTCAAGACCGACCTCAACGGCGCGCACAGCTTCGAGGGTGGCACGCAGGTGGCCTTCCGCGTCAACGCGCAGATGACCGATTCGCCGCTCGTCTCGAGCGAGCAGATCGCCGCGGGCGGCATGAACTCGGTGCGCGGCTACCTCTCGGCCGAGGCCACCGGCGACTACGGCGTGGTCGGCTCGGTCGAGCTGCGCAGCAAGCCGCTCGCCTTCCTGGGCAGCACCGTCGAGAACTGGCGCGTGTACGCCTTCGCCGACGCCGCGCGGCTGCGCCTGAAGAGCCCGCTGCCCGAGCAGGCCGAGCGCTTCTCGCTGTATTCGGTGGGCGTGGGCACGACCTTCAAGGTGGGCACGTATTTCTCGGGCCGCGTCGACATCGGCTATCCGCTGGTCGACGGGCCGCGCACCAAGAAGCACGACACGCAGGTGAATTTCAGCATCACCGCGAGCTACTGACCGAACGAACGACCGACGGCAACAGCCATTCCTCTTTTCGATTTTTTTCTCATTCCACGAGCTTTCCGGAGAACCCTGTCATGCGACGACTTCTTTTCATCGCGCTCACGCTGCTGAGCACGCTCCTGCCGGGCCTGGCCCATGCCTGGTGGCAGGCCGAATGGGCCTACCGCAAACCCGTCACCATCGACGGCGGCCCGCAGGCCGGCGCCATCGGCAGCGATGCCGGCCGCGTGCCGGTGCTGGTGCGCCTGCACACGGGCAACTTCAAGTTCGAGGGCGTGAGCGAGACCGGCGCCGACCTGCGCTTTGTCGCGGGCGACGACAAGACCGTGCTCAACCACCAGATCGAGCAGTTCGATCCGCTGCTGGGCATCGCGCTGATCTGGGTCGACGTGCCCAACGTCTCGGCCGGCACGCCGCAAAAGCTCTGGATGTACTACGGCAACCCCAAGGCCCCGGCCTCGGGCAACGGCCAGCGCAGCTTCGACCCCGACTACACGCTGGTCTACCACTTCGCCGAAGGCGCGGTGCCGCCGCGCGACACCACCGCCTACGGCAACAACGGCCAGACCGCGGCGGTGCCCGTCGAAGGCACGGTCATCGGCAAGGGCGCCCAGCTCGGCAACGGCGCGCTGATGCTGCCCGCCACGCCCTCGCTGGCCGTGACGGCCGGCGGCACGCTGACCTTCTCGGCCTGGATCAAGCCCGATTCGCTCGGCGCGCGCCAGGCGATCTATGCGCGCCGCGACGGCGCCGGCGAGCTCGTGGTCGGCATCGACCAGGGCGTGCCTTTCGTGCAGGTGAACGGCCAGCGCAGCACGCCCGGCCAGCCGGTGCAGGCCGGCCAGTGGTCGCACCTGGCGGTGAAGGCCGAGGGCGACAGCGTCGCGCTGTATGTGGGCGGCCGTCCGGCCGTGTCGCTGGCCGCGAAGCTGCCCGCGCTGAACACCGCGGCCGCGCTCGGTGCCGATGCACCGACCACCGCACCCGCTGCACCGGGTGCAGCACCCGTCGCCGGCTTTGCGCCATTCACCGGCGCGATCGACGAAGTGCGCCTGTCGAAGGTCGCACGCCCCGACGCACTGCTGCTGGCCGATGCCGTGTCGCAAGGCGCCGAGTCGCGCCTGGCCGCTTTCGGCCCCGACGAGCAGCAGGCCGGCAAGAGCCACTTCGGCTTCATCCTGGCCGCGATGCCGCTGGACGCGTGGATCGTGGTCGGCCTGCTGGGCCTGATGATGGCGCTGTCGTGGGCCATCATGATCGGCAAGGGCCGCAACTTCGGCGCCACCTCGCGCGCCAACGCCACCTTCATCGAGCACTTCCGCGAAGCCGCGGGCGCACCGCTGGACCGCCTGGCCACCAACAACACGGTGCCGCAGGAGGTGCGTGCCGATTCCTCGCTGTGGCGCCTGTACGAAGTGGCCATCGAGGAGATGCGCCGTCGCCATGACCGCGGCTACGACCTGAACGCGGTGTCGGCCTCCACCATCGGCGCCATCCGCGCCGCGATGGACGGCGTGATGGTGCGCGAGACCGAGCGCATGTCCAAGCGCATGAACTGGCTGTCGACCACCATCGAAGGCGCGCCGTACGTGGGCCTGTTCGGCACCGTGATCGGCATCATGCTGGTGTTCGTGGTGGCGGCCATGGCCGGCGCCGTGGACATCAACTCGGTGGCGCCCGGCATGGCTGCCGCGCTGCTGTGTACCGCCGCCGGCCTGGGCGTCGCGATCCCCGCGCTGTTCGGCTACAACTGGCTGGCCTCGCGCTCGGACGCCATCGGCGCCGACATGGCCGTGTTCGTCGACGAGTTCGTCACGCGCCTGGCCGAAGAGCAGGGCGAGGGCCGCTCGCTGCCGGTGGCCGTGCAGGCGCGCCGCGCCTGAGGACCGCGCACCATGGCAAACACAGCCGCGAAGTTCGCCGTGCGCAAGCGCACGGGCGGCATCAACATCACGCCCTTCGTCGACGTGCTGCTGGTGGTGCTGGTGATCTTCATCCTCACCAGCAACGCCAGCATCCCGGGCATCAAGGTCGACCTGCCCAAGGCCAGCGCCTCGGTGGCGCTGGAAAAGCCCAAGACCAAGGCCATCACGATCGACAACGCCGGCAACGTGTTCCTGGACGCCTACCCGGTCACGCTGCCCGAGCTCGAGGAGCGCCTGCGCACCGAGAAGGCGCTGTCGCCCGACTTTCCCGTGATCGTGCGCGGCGATGCCAGCGTGCAGTACGCGAAGGTGGTCGACGTGCTCGACCTGCTGCGCCGCATCGAGCTGAACCAGATCGGCCTCGTGACCGGCAAGCAGAAGTGAGGACCGGAGCGTGAACCCTCGCGACCCGATTTCTTCTGCCTCGCCCGCGCCGCGCTCCAGCGGCACGGGTGGAACGGCCGCGCTGTGGCGCCGCTGGGGCGGGGTGGTCATCGGCCTGGCGATCGTCGTGGCGCTGGCGCTGCTCGTGTGGCGGCTCCTGTCCGACACCGCGAGCCAGAAGCGCGTGGTGGCCGACGCGCCCACGCTGATGCTGCCGCCGCCCCCGCCACCGCCGCCCGAACCCGAGAAGCTGCCCGAGCCCGAGCCGGAAAAGATCAAGCCCGAAGTGGTCGAGCCCGAGCCCAAGCCGGTCGAGCCGCTGGAAGCGCCGAAGGACGACGCGCCGCCCAGCCCCTCGAAAGACCTGGGCGACCCGGTGACCATGGACAGCGCCGGCCAGGCCGGCAACGACGCCTTCGGCATCCAGGCCGGCAGCGGCGGCGGCATGAGCGGCACCGGCGCCGGCGGCGGCCTGGGCAGCGGCTCGTACGCGCGCTACGTGTCGAGCATGTTGCAGCAGGCGCTGTCGCGCGATCCGCGCACGCGCCAGCTGGTGTTCGACGACATCCAGATCGACCTGTGGCTCGGCGCCGACGGCAAGACCACGCGCGCCCAGCTGGTGCGCGGCACCGGCACCGAGGACATCGACGAGGCCGTGCTGGCGCTGGTGCGCGGGCTCGATCGCGTCGACGAACGTCCGCCGGCCTCGATGCGCTTTCCGATGCGCGTGTCGATGAGAGGCCGCCGGCCATGACTTTCCACACCTGTACGGCCGATGCCCGGCCCGACTCCTTTCCTCCAGTGAACGAAGCGATGAACACCCTGCACAACACCCTCCCGCGCCGGGGCGCGATGCCGGCCCTGCGCCAGTGCGCGCTCGCGGCGGCCGTGGCCTCCGCCTTCGTGCTGTCGGCCGGCACCGCCATGGCCCAGACCGCCGCCGCGCCCGCGGGCGAATCGGCCATGGTCAAGCTGATCCGCGGCCTCATTCAAAGCGGCACGCTCGCCAAGGACGTGGGCGAAGCGCTGCTGGCCCAGGCCCAGACCGAAGCCATCGCCGCGCAGCAGGCGCAGCGCCAGGCGACGGCCTCGGCCACCGCCGCATCGGCCACCGTCGCGGGCGGCATGCGCCTCGAAGCGGGTGACGTGCGCGTGCCCTACATCTCGCAGACCGTGCGCGACCAGATCCGCGACGAGGTCAAGGCACAGGTCATGGCCCAGGCCAAGGACGAAGGCTGGGCCGCGCCCAACGAGACGCCCGAGTGGAGCAAGCGCATCCGCTTCGAAGGCGACGTGCGCGTGCGCAACGAGTCGCGCAGCTACGCCGGCAACAACAGCGACATCGAGATCAACTGGCCCTCGCTCAACCAGGGCGCCGGCTACGACGTCAACCCGAACACCAACCTGTCGCTGCCGTCGATCCTGAACACGCGCCAGGACCGCCGCAACCTGTTCCGCGCCCGCGCACGCGTGGGCCTGCTGGCCGACCTGTCGGAGAACACCAAGGCCGGCGTGCGCCTGGCCTCGGGCAGCGACGAGAGCCCCGTCTCGACCACCACCACGCTGGGCGGCGGCCTGGGCAAGAAGAGCGTGTGGCTCGACCAGATGTGGATCTCGCACAAGCCGACCGACTGGCTCACCGTGACCGGCGGCCGCTTCGGCAACCCCTTCATGTCGACCGACCTGCTGTATTCGAGTGACCTGAACTTCGACGGCATTGCCGCGCAGTTCGACAAGAAGCTCGCTTCGAACCGCGACCTGTCGCTGTTCGGCACCTTGGGCCTCATTCCGCTCGAATACTCGGCGGACGGTTCGCCCACGCGCAGCCAGCGCAAGATGAAGAGCGAGAACAAGTGGCTGCTCGGCGCGCAGGTGGGCGCCGACTGGAAGATCAACGAAGACAACCGCGTGCGCGGCGCGCTGGCGTACTACAACTTCCGCAACGTCAGCGGCCAGGTCTCCGAGCCCTGCGCGCTGTACGCGGGCGCCGACGGCTGCAGCACCGACTGGTCGCGCCCGGCCTTCATGCAGAAGGGCAACACGCTCATGCTGCTGCGCGACATCTCGCTCGACCCGCTCAACCCGGCCGGCACGCCGCAGCCGCAGTACGTGGGCCTGGCCTCCAAGTTCCGCCTGATCGACCTGAACCTGCGCTGGGACACCCAGGTGGCCGGCAACAACCTGCGCCTGGATGCCAACTTCGTGCGCAATACCGCCTACGACGCCAACGACATCTGGAAGCGCGGCGGCATCCGCGGCGCCATCGTGAACAACTTCGGCCCGACCGGCGGCACCACCCAGTCCGACTTCAAGAGCGGCGGCAACGCCTACATGCTGCAGGCCACCTACGGCAAGCCGGCACCGGCCGCGCGCGGCGACTGGAACGTGCTCGCGGGCTACAAGCGCATCGAGCCCGACGCCATGCCCGACGGCTACAACGATTCGAGCTTCCACGGCGGCGGCACCAATGCGCGCGGCTACTTCCTGGGCGGCTCGTACGCGATCGACAAGAACATGTGGTTCACCGGCCGCTGGATCTCGACCAAGGAGGTCTACGGCCCGCCGCTGTCGATCGACACCCTGCAGCTCGAATTCAATGCGCGTTTCTAAGAAGAAGGAGTCCGCCGTGTCCCGAACGATCTTCCCGGCGCTGGCCCTGGCCGCGCTGGCCGCCACGGCCGGCGTCGCGCAGGCCCAGCAGCCGCAGGGCCAGAGCATGGAGGAGCGGCTGCGCGCGCAGCTGCGCACCACCACCACCCAGCTGCAGCAGGCGCAGAACGAGCTGGCCGCGCTCAAGGCCGGCCAGCCCGCGGGCAAGGCGCCCGCGGCACCCGGCGCGGCGCCCCCCGCGTCCGAGCTCGAGACGCTGAAGAAGGAACTGGCCGCCAGCCAGGCCCAGCTCGCGTCCGAGCGCCACGCGCGCGGCCAGGCCAGCGCCGGCAACGCGCAGCTGCGCGAGCAGGCCCAGGCCGCGAGCGAGAAGGCGGGCGCGCAGATCGCGCAGTTCCGCGGCGCCTACGACGAGCTGCTGAAGATGGCGCGCGCCTCCGAGGCCGAGCGCCAGCGCCTGGCCGGCGAGGCTGCGCTGCAGCGCACCGCGCTCACGCAGTGCGAGGCGAAGAACACGCAGCTGTATGCCGTCGGGCAGGAAGTGCTGCGCGCCTACGAAACCATGGACGTGGGCAGCGTGCTCGCCTCGCGCCAGCCCTTCGCGGCGCAAAGCCGCGTCAAGTACGAACAGATCGCGCAGCAGTACGGCGACAAGCTCTACGAGAGCCGCTTCGACGTGCGCGCCGTGAGCGCGCCGGCGCCTGCGGCTGCTGCATCCGCCACGGAAGGAAAGCCCCAATGAACCCCGCACAAGCCACCCCCGCAGCCGGGCTCGGCCGCCGCCTGCGCGCGGCAGCCGGCGTGCTGCTCGTCTCGTCGGTCGGCGTGACCGCCGCGCAGCAACCCGCCGCGCCCGGCCCCGCCGTGGTCGCGCGCATCGGCGAAGTGACCATTGGCCAGGACGAGATCGAGAAGCTGCTGCAGACCTTGCCCGAGACCGAACGCGCCGCCGTCAAGGCCGACCGCGCGAGCCTCGACGGCTGGCTGCGCCAGCGCCTCGTGAGCGAAGCGCTGCTGCGCGACGCCCGCGCCAAGGGCTGGGCCGACCGGCCCGACGTGAAGGCCAAGATCGACGCCGCCACGCGCGAGATCACCGCGCGCATCGTCGCCACCAGCTACCTCGAATCCGTGAGCCAGGTGCCCGCGGGCTTCCCGTCGGACGCCGAGGTGAAGGCCGCCTACGACCAGGGCAAGACCGGCTTCAACCTGCCGGCCGCCTACCGCGTGGCGCAGATCTACCTGGCCACGCCCGAGCGCGACCCGGCCGCCATCGCCAAGGTGCGCGACGAAGCCAACCGCCTCGCCAAGCAGGCCCGCAGCGGCGACTTCGCCGCCGTGGCGCGCGCCAGCTCGCAGGACCGCCGCAGTGCCGAACGCGGCGGCGAGGTCGACACGCTGCCGCTCGCGCGCATCCTGCCCGAGCTGCGCGACACCGTGGCCAGGCTCAAGCAGGGCCAGGTCAGCGAACCGGTGCAGGCCGAGGCCGGCTTTCACATCGTCAAGCTGCTCGACACCCAGCCCGCGCGCACCGCCAGCCTCGAGGAGATGAAGCCGCAACTGCAGGCCGCGCTGCGCCAGCAGCGGCAGCAGCAACTCGTGCAGGCCTACATGGCCCAGCTGGCACCGCCGGCGCAACTGAGCATCGACAGCGCCGCGCTCGACGCCGCGCTCAAGAAAACCAACTGAACCCATTCCCCCTTTTTCCTGAAAGAACAACCACACCATGAACACCACCGCCACGACCCCGCAAGCCGACGACCAGGCCGCCACGCCGGTGCCCTTCGACATGCTCGACGCCGTCACGCCCGACCAGGTGTCGGACGCCATCAAGGCCGCCGGCGGCGCCGTCACCGCCATCGAACAGGATGGCGTGGTGCGCCTGCACAGCGCCAGCCACGGCATCGGCTTCCAGGTGCTGTGGGGCAACGCCGTCACCACCACCCAGTACACCGACTTCACCCTGAGCTGCCCGCTGCGCGTGCAGGGCGGCACGCTGCCCGAGGCCGTGCTCGCCGCCTGGCACCGCAGCAAGCGCTTTGCGCGCGTGGCGCAGCACGGCGACTTCGTCGTGCTCGAGATGGACGTGGTCGTGGCCGGCGGCGTGAGCCCCGCCTACCTGGCCTTCGCCGTGCGTCTGTGGATGCAGATGATGGGCGAGTTCTTCCTGCACCTGCGCAACTACGGCCCCGCCGCCGAGACGCGCGGCGATGCGGCGAATGCCGACGCTGCTGCAGCTGCCACCGCCGCCGTCCAGGGTGTGCCCGCCGCCGCGTGATGCCACTGCCCATGCGCGCCGCATCCGGCCTGTCCGTGGACGACCACCACCATCCCTCGCACGACTCGCCCACGGGCCGCGCCATCCAGGCCGCGGCGCGCCAGGCCCAACGCGCGCGCCGCGCCGAGACCGTGCGGCTGCGCCAGCGCGCCGCGCTGCTCGAGCTGCTGGTGCAGACCATGGCGGAGCTGCACATCTCGATGGCCGAGCTCAATGCGGCGCGCAAGGCGCTGGCGCCTGCGTGGCGGCAGGTGGGGGACGGGGGCGCCTTGCTCGATCGCGATCTGGAGCGTTGAGGGCATGCGGCGAGGCGGCGGAGGGTAGGGCAGAATCGCGCGCCCCACGCTCCCGAAAGGCCGCACCCGTGACGACGCCCGCCCGCTCTGCCCAGATCGCACAGACCACGCCCACGGGCGCCGCCATCGCAGAGAAGGTGGCGCAGGCCTACGACTTCGGCGAGGTCCGGTCGTGCGAGCTGCTGCGACGCAGCTTCAACCATGTCTACGGCCTGCAGTTTGCCGACGGCCGCCACGCCGTCGCGCGCCTGAGCGCCGACCGCCCGCGCGGCGCCCCCAACATCGGCTACGAAACGGCGCTGCTCGTGCACCTGAAAGCCAGGGGCGTGCCGGTGGCCGGCGCGCTGGCGGCACGCAATGGCGCACATGCTGTCGCAATGGACCTGCCCGAGGGCGAGCGTCCGCTGATCCTGTTCGAGCACCTCGACGGCGACGTGCCCGGCGACGTGCTGCCCGACGTCGAAGCCACCGGCCGCGGCCTGGCGCTGCTGCACGAAGCCGCCCAGGACTACCACGGCCCCGCCAGCCGCTACACCCTGGAACTGTCCGACCTGCTGCACGCGTCGCTGGAGCGCCTGCACGCCGCGCCCACCATGACCGATGCGCTGCGCCCGGAGTTCAGCGCCATCGCACGCGCGCTCGAAGCCCGCATCGCCGCGATGCCGGCCCTGACGCGCGTTCACGGGCACGGCGATTGCCACGGCATGAACAACTTCGTGACGGAGGGTCTTGAGGGCGTGCGTGTCGCCTCGTTCTTCGACTTCGACGATGCAGGCCCCGGCTGGCTGGCCTACGACCTGTGCGTGTACCTGTGGGCGATGCACCCGCGCACCGTGGACGGATCGCTCGACGCGACGTCGCTGGCGCGCTGGCGCAGCTACCTGGCGGGCTACCGCAGCGCGCGTCCGTTGCCTTCGGCAGATGTCGACGCCATCGCCGCCTTCATGGCCGTGCGGCAGTTCTGGCTCATGGGCGAACACGCGGGCCGCATCGCGGTGTGGGGCACGCAGTCGATGCCGACGAGCTGGCTGCGCACGCAGGTGAAGATGTTGACGGCGTGGGCGGAATTGCAGACGCCGGAGTGAGGCGCGGGTTAGGATTCTTCGCATGTCGCACCGATTGCCACTCTTGCATCGACTGGCCCTGGCATCCGTTTCTCCTTTCGACCCATCCCCTGACAGTGGGCAACGCATGAAGATTTCAAATCTGGTTCGCGCTGTGCTTGCGACGCTCACGTGCGTGCTGCTCTCATCGCCGGGGCATGCCGAGATCTACAAGTGGGTCGACGCCAAAGGCCAGACGCATTACACCGAGCGCAAGGCCGATGCAGGGGACGCCAGGACCGAGGAACTGAAAGTCTCCCCGCCACCCGACACGTCGAATACCTTCACGCCGCCCACAAGTGACTGGCGCCCACGTGACCGGTCCGGCCTCCCCACGTCGACGCAGTCGCCTTGGCCCCCTGGCCCACCCGAACGCAAGGGACCCAAGGCGGTTTCGGACGGCATCGACCATGGCACGAATGCCTCGCGTTGTGCGCTGGCCCGAGACATCCTCAGTGGTGCCCGAGCACGCCGCAACAAGCCCACCGACACCTACGATCGCGAGGTGGCGCAGAACGACATCAAGGCGTTTTGCAACGCGCGCTGATGGAGATGTCGCTCAGGCGTTGGCGACCCAGCCTCTGAACGCCATGCCCGCATAGAACAAGCGGACGTTGGTGAAGCCTGTGTCATCCAGCAGTGCCTCTTCCTGCGCCGGGCTGAGCAGTGTCAACGTCGAGCCGATCGCGGAGGCCGCCTTGCGCGCGTTGTCCGGATCGACGCCGGAAGCCGCCGCGAAAGCGACGTAGCGTGAGAGCCACAGCTCTCGCTCCCCATGTGCCTGGGGAAAGCTGAGATGCGCCATGACGAACGGCGCACCGGGCTTCAGGCGGTGACGAATTTCCATCAGCGTCGACCTGCGTTCATCGAGCGTCAGGAAGTGCATCGTCAGCAGGCAGGTCGCCGCATCGAACGGGCCTTCGGGTGCCGTGTCGGTGTAGCCGTGGTGCAGCGTGACCCGGTCGGCGAGCGGGCCGAGCGTTTCCGCGGCGAGCTCGAGCATGGGCTGCGACGGATCGACGCCGAGGAAATGCCATCGGGGATGCGCCTGCGCGAGCACCTTCAACTCCATGCCACCGCCGGCGCCGATGACCAGCACGTTGGCCGCATCCGGCGCGCGCTCGGCGACGAGCAGGGCTGCCATCGTCTGCAGGTCGTGCAGGCCTGGCACTAGGCGGGCGGTCTTCTCGGCGTAGTTGTTGGTGGTGGACGACGTGCTGAAGGCGGGCGTGGGTTGGAGCATGGGGACAGTCTATGTGGGCATTGCATGCCTCGCAGGTGCAAGGTATTCGGCAGAATCTGGCCGGAAGCGGATGTCCACCCGGGGCACGCCTCATGGGGTTTCAGAACAATGACTGACAACGACACTTTCGACACCGAACTCTCACCCGCCGAGCGTGAGCAAGTAGCCAGGCTGCCTGAGTCGGACCTGGCGCTCATCGACGCGGCGCTTCTTTCGCAAGTGACCGGCCAATGGCGCAAGGTGGCGCGCGTGGTTGGCATGGCGATGCTGTCGATGCCTGATCACACGGAGGACGTTCCCGATGCGTTCTTCGCGAGACGGGTTGCCCTGCTTGTCGAGTCCGGGCGATTGGAGTCGCAGGGCGACCTTCGACGCATGCGGTTCAGCGAGGTGCGGTGGAGATCGGCCTGACGGCAGAATGCCGCCAAGAGTGGTCCGGAACAACTTCCCCTTCATCACAACGGGAGCAGGAGCTGATGGCAAGCCGCATCATGTATATCGAAGCGAAGACAGGCGGCCTGACGGGGCCGGCTCGCATTGGGCGAGTCACGTGCTCCAAGTCCGGGGCCACGCTGTACTACGCAGGGAAGTCCTTCCGCAGCCTGAAGGGGGACGGTTTCAAGTCGAACTATTTCGACGTTGAGACCGGCGAGCACTATTGGATTTCAGGGCCTCGACGCGATGGGAGAGATGCCCTCTACGCGACGCATGTTCGGCCCATCGTAGACGCAGACGTTCAGGACGAGTACTGGACGAAGGTTCGCGGTGTGGCGAAGTTGCCCCATGGCGAACGATAGGGCCAGGAGCCAACCGTGGACATCATTTCTGCGCACGCTTTCGGCAGCAACCACAGAGAGCAGATCGAGACGAGCGAGGTCTGCGGCTGCTTCTATTGCTTCGCAAAGTTCTCGCCAGTGGAGATCGTTGAATGGACCGATCAAGGTTCGACCGCGCTGTGCCCGAGATGCGCCATCGACTCGGTCATCGGCGCTGCGTCGGGGGTTCCCTTGTCCGATGAGTTCTTGCGGCAGATGCATGCCCATTGGTTCGACGCGTAGTCAATTTCGGTCAGAAGCGGACTTCTCCCGAAGCAGACTTCATTCATGAAGACAACTGGCATGCCCGCCCCGTCCCTCCAGGTTCGACGCGCGACATTCGAGGACGCCGCGCGCATCGATGCGCTCTACGGCCAACTGGTCGCAGACGCGGCGCGCTGCGTGCTGCCCGAACGTCTGCAGGCGTTGTCCGAAGACCCGCGGACGGCGCTTCTTGTTGCGGAGATCGACGGCCAGGTGTGCGCCACGGTGCTGGTCTCGCTGTGCGAAGACGTGATGTACGGGCGACAGCCGTTCGCTGTCGTGGAGAACATCGTCGTCGACCTGGCCGCTCGCAACCGAGGGGTCGGGGCCGCGCTGATGCGGGAGGTCGAGACGTTCTGCGCGGAGGGCGATTGCTCGAAGATCATGTTGCTGAGTTCGGTGGATCGCACGGATGCCCATCGGTTCTTCGAGCGATGCGGCTTCGATGCCTCGATCAAGCGTGGGCTCGTCAAATATCGACGGTCCTTTGCTTGAAGAGCGACCTCGGGGGCGCATGACAACGATCCTTCATCTCATCGGACCCGGCGGGGCGGGGAAAACCACTGTGGGTCCGTATCTGGCTCGCCGATTGGGCTGGGCGTTCGTTGATCTCGACCAGCACTTCGTGTCCCGCGAAAGGAACATCGACGCCGTCATCGAGGCGTCTGGCTACTTGGACTATGCAAGGCGGAACGTGGCCGTCTATCGGGAGGTTCGATCTGCGTTGACCAGTCCCACCGTTCTCGCGCTTTCGTCCGGATTTCTCACGTATCCGGAAGGCGTGGAGGAGGGGTATCCCACGTTGCGTTGCGCCATCGAGACCGACGCGCTGACCTCGCTGCTGCTGCCAGCCTTCGAACTCGAGGCATGCGTGGAGGCGATCGTGCAACGCCAGCTTTCGCGGCCGTATTTGCGCGGTGACAGCGCGAGCGAGGAGCGGCGGATACGGGAGCGATTCCCAAAGTTCATGGCGATGCCGTGTGCCCGTTTCCGCAGCGACGCTGCGCCGGACGACGTCGCGTCGCAAATTGAACGACTCGTGCGCAGGTGACGGACGCCGCTGCCGAAGAGAGAGCCAAGAGGCTCTCTCTCTCTTGCCGCCTCAGGCTGGCGTCGATACGCGCTCAGCGCGAGACACCCTCGCAAGCCGCCACGTCATCCCGATCCCCACAACCGTCGCGATCAGCCCCACCAGGAACACACTCGAGTGACCGTAGTGGTCGGCAATCAGCCCCGCCATCGGGCCTGTGACGCCGTACGCCAGATCCTGGAACGCCGCGAAGCCGCCGATGGCCGTTCCGCGCAGGTGGGCGGGCACGCGCTTGACGGCCTCCAGTCCCATGGCAGGGAAGACCATCGAGCACCCCATGCCGGTCAGCAGTGCGCCCACCATCGCCACGACGGGATGGGGCGCCAGCCACAGCAGCGCTTGACCCACGGCCTCGATCGCCAGGGAGACCAGCGCCACCCTGGTGCCACCGATGCGGTCGGGCAAGCGACCCGCCAGCAGTCGTACCAGGACGAAGCCCAGGCCGAAGCACGTCAGTCCATAGCCGGCACCCTGCCAGCCATGGGCCAGGAAGTACAGGGGAAAGAACGCACCCAAGGCCGCAAAGCCGACGCCTTGCAGGCCCACGACCGCGCCTTGCTTCCAGATGAGTCCCAGCACATCGGAGAACGGCGCGCGGCGCCCCTGAGCCGACATGGCGGGCGCAATGGACCACAGCATTGCGCCGCTGACCAGCGGCAAGGCGATGCTGCCCGCCATCAGGCCGGCGAAACCGAGCCGCTCCAGCAGCCAGAGGCCCAGCGGGCCGCCCACCGCGAAAGCGCCATACATGCCGGTGCCGACGAGCGCCATGACCTGCCCCGAACGCGCGGGGCCCATCGCCGCCATGGCCCAGCCCAGCATGCCGACGAGCGCGAAGCTTTCGCCGAGGCCCAGCACGAGACGCCCCACCAGAAGAACCAGGTACGCGCCGACGCCATGGCCCAGCATGGGCAGCGAGGAGGCCCAGCACAGGAGCGAAGCCGCCGCATAAAGGACAAGGCCCCGGAACATGGCGACCTTGCCGCCGCGTTCGTCAGCCAGCCGACCCGCCCAGCCGCGACTGAGGATGGTGGACAGGAAAGCAATGCCGACGCCCAGGCCGGACGCGACATTGCCCATGCCCAGCGTCTGCGACACATGGAGCGTCACGGCCGGCATCGACATGGCGACAGACAGGTAAGCGAGGAAAAGCGCGAGGGTCATCCAGACCAACGTGCGCAGGGAAGAAGAATTTGTTTGGACGTTCGTCATCGAGCGCCGCTCCTTGAGTTTTCAAAGGCGGCACCAGCCGGTCGAATGGGCGGGACGATGAGCACCGAAGCGACCCACGCGCACCGCCAGTCGGCATGCGGGTGCCACTGGTGATGCGTTGGTTGACGTAAACGCTTACGGCGGGATGGAACTCTGAACAGGTCAGAGTCGATTTTTGCAGCGGCGATTCTAGCAACGTGATCGAGAACGCATCACTCGCTCGCAGACGTCGGCCCGGTCTTCACGCGCCTCCCACTCGCCGGCGCTCCCTGTCCGGCTACAGTCGGATGGCTCCATGTCCCTGACCCTATGAACAGCATCACTCCCTGCGATCCCGCCCGAACGGCGCGGCGCTTCGCTGCACTCCCTCTCCTGTCGACGCCCACTTTGACAGTGGAGCGCACATAGCCATGCACGAAATCATCTGCCCCCATTGCAGCAAGGCATTCAAGATCGACGAAGCCGGCTACGCGGACATCCTGAAGCAGGTGCGCGACGGCGATTTCGAGAAGCAGCTGCACGAGCGGCTGGAACTGGCCGAGCGGGACAAGCGCGCCGCCGTCGAACTCGCCCAGACCCGGGCCGCCGGCGAACTGCAGAAGGCCGCCGCCGCCAAGGACGGCGAGATCCAGGAACTCAAGGCGAAGCTCGACGCCGGCGACGTCGCGCGCAAGCTGGCCGTGAGCGAAGCCCTGGGCGCCGTGGAGCGGGAGCGCGATGCGCTCGCCAACGAGCTTGAAAAGGCCAAGCAGGACAAGCTGGCCGCCACCGCGCTCGCCGAGGCACGGCACGTGGGCGAACTGCAGAAGAGCGCGGCCGCGAAGGACGTGGAAATCCAGGAACTGAAGGCTCGGCTCGACGCCATCGAGGTGGCGAAGAAGCTCGCGATCAGCGAGGCCGTCAGCGTGGTCGAGAAGGAGCGGGATCAGTGGAAGAGCGGCCTCGAGCGGGCGGAGCTCGAGAAGCAGCTCGCCGAGAAGTCGCTCAAGGACAAGTACGAAACGCAGATCAAGGACCGCGACGACGCGATCGAGCGGCTGCGCGACATGAAGGCGCGCCTGTCGACCAAGATGGTGGGCGAGACCCTGGAGCAGCATTGCGAGACCGAGTTCAACCGCATCCGGTCGATGGCGTTTCCCCGCGCCTACTTCGAGAAGGACAACGACGCGCGCACGGGCAGCAAGGGCGACTACATCTTCCGCGACGCGGACGAGGCGGGCACCGAGATCGTCTCGATCATGTTCGAGATGAAGAACGAGAACGACCGCACGGCTACGAAAAACCGGAACGAAGACTTCCTGAAGGAACTCGACAAGGACCGCACCGAGAAGGGCTGCGAGTACGCGGTGCTGGTGTCGCTGCTCGAGCCCGACAACGAGCTCTACAACACCGGGATCGTCGATGTGTTCCATCGCTACCCGAAGATGTATGTCGTGCGCCCGCAGTTCTTCCTGCCCATCATCACGCTGCTGCGCAATGCGGCGATGAACTCGCTCAAGTACAAGTCGGAGCTGGCGCTCGTCAAGGCGCAGAACATCGACATCACGAAGTTCGAGACCGAGCTGGAAACCTTCAAGGCCGCCTTCGGCAGGAACTACGACCTGGCCCACGGCCACTTCCAGAAGGCGATCGCGGAGATCGACAAGTCGATCGACCACCTGCAGAAGACGAAGGAAGCGCTGCTCGGCACCGACCGCAACCTGCGCCTTGCGAACGACAAGGCGCAGGACGTGACGATCAAGAAACTGACCCGCGGCAACCCGACGATGGCGGCCAAGTTCGCCGAACTGAAGAAGCTCGGGTCTTCCGAGACGGAATGACGCTGGCGCAGGCGCTACCCAGGAAATACATGAACAACATCACCATCGACTACCGCCAGGACGTGCCCCTGGACCCGGCCGACGTCGCCCGCGTCTTCGACCGCTCCGGCATCAAGCGCCCCACGAACGACCTCGCCCGCATCGCGCGGATGTTCGCCGCGCCCAGCCTTCTGCTGTCGGCATGGGTCGACAACGAACTTGTCGGGCTGTCGCGGTCGCTGACCGACCATGCGTACTGCTGCTACCTGTCGGACCTGGCGGTGGACAAGAAGTACCAGGGCCATGGCATCGGCCGGGAACTCGTCCAGCGCACGCAGGCGATCATCGGCGACGAGGTGTCGCTGATCCTGCTGTCTGCACCTGACGCGATGTCTTACTACCCGACGCTTGGCTTCGAGCTGGCGCAGAACGCGTACGTCATCCGGCGCAAACGCTAAAGACGCGCTACTCCACGCCTCACGGCGACCGCCGTGACCCCGCCAGCCCGGCCTTCGCATCCAGCAGGTGTCCGAGCGGCAGCGCTGTCTCCGACTTGATCTCGCGCAGCACGATGCTCGAGCGCACGTGCGTCACGCCGGGCAGGCTGAACAGCACCTCGTGCAGGAAGCGCTCGTAGTGCTTCATGTCGGGCACGGTCACGTTGAGGATGTAGTCCGCGGGCCCGGTGGCCGACACGCAGCGGATGATCTGCGGGCTCGCGGCCACGGCTTCTTCGAAGCGCTGCACCATCGCCTCGCTGTGGCGGTCGAGGTTCACCTCGGCCACGGCCGACACGTGCAGGCCCACGTGCTCGGGGTCGACGAGCGCGGTGTAGCCGCGGATGACACCGGCCGCCTCCATGTCCTTGATGCGCTTCCAGCAGGGCGTGGGCGACAGGCCCACGGCCTCGGAAATCTGCTGCACGGTCTGCCGGCCGTCATGCTGCAGTGCAGAAAGAATCTTGAGACAATGCTCGTCAAGAGAAACGGAACCGACGTTCATCGTGATTTTCGAGTGAATTCTTCTTCAAACAAGGGTCTGCGCCAGTGTATTGAAGAAACACTTACTTGGGGGAGCGCAGAACAATTCCGGGCATGAACGCCCCACTTGAAGCGACCGCACTCCGACGGCCCGACTACCAGCTTTCCGACAACCTCTGGGCCGATGCCGGCTCGGTCTTCATCACCGGCACGCAGGCGCTGATCCGCATCCTGGTGATGCAGAAACAGCGCGACGCGGCGCGCGGCCTGCACACGCAGGGCTTCGTCAGCGGCTACCGCGGCTCGCCGCTGGGCATGGTCGACCAGGCCATCTGGAAGGCCGGCGAGCGCTTCAAGAAGACCGGCATCCGCTTCGTGCCCGCCGTGAACGAGGAACTCGCGGCCACGCAGGTGCTGGGCACGCAGCGCGTCGAATCCGACCCCGAGCGGACCGTCGATGGCGTGTACGCCATGTGGTACGGCAAGGGCCCGGGCGTGGACCGCGCGGGCGATGCGCTCAAGCACGGCAATGCGTATGGCTCGTCGCCGCACGGCGGCGTGCTGGTGGTGGCGGGCGACGACCACGGCTGCGTGTCGTCGTCGATGCCGCACCAGAGCGACCACGCCTTCATGGCCTGGCGCATGCCCGTGATGCAGCCCGCGAGCGTGGCCGAGTACCTGGAGTTCGGCCTGTACGGCTACGAGCTGTCGCGCTATTCGGGCGCGTGGGTCGGCATGGCGGCGCTGTCCGAGATCGTGGAGAGCGCGGGCACGGTGGACCTCGATGCGGTGAACACGCGCGTGGCCGCCTGGGAGGACGCCGATGCCGTGCGCGCCGCCACCGGCCACGCCGCGCCGCCCGACGGTCTGCACTACCGCTGGCCCGACCTGCCGTCGCTGCGCATCGAGTCGCGGCTGGAAGACAAGCTCGCGGCCGTGGCCGCCTTCACTCAACGCAACAGCATCGACCGCCACGTCATCGTGAGCCCGCATGCCAAGGTCGGCATCGTCACCTGCGGCAAGGCGCACCACGACCTGATGGAGGTGCTGCGCCGGCTCGAGCTTTCGCCCGATCAGCTCGCGCGCGCCGGTGTGCGGCTGTACAAGGTGGGCCTGAGCTTTCCGGTCGAGCAGACGCGCCTCAAGGAATTCGCGCGCGGGCTCAGCGAGATCCTCATCGTGGAAGAGAAGGGCGCGGTGGTCGAGACGCAGCTGCGCGACATCTTCTACAACGCGCCGCCCGAGGCGCGCCCCGTGCTCGTGGGCAAGCACGACCATGCGGGCCAGCCGCTGGTGTCGGCGCTCGGCGAGCTGCGGCCTTCGCGCCTCATCGAGCTGGTCGCGCACTGGCTGGCCGCGCACTTTCCCGAGAACCACGACCTGGGCGATCACCTGCAGCATGTGCGCGACTTCACGCCGCCCGAGCTGCTGGCCAACGCGAGCGATGCGGTCAAGCGCCTGCCGTACTTCTGCGCCGGCTGCCCGCACAACACCAGCACCAAGGTGCCCGAAGGCTCGACAGCGCGCGCGGGCATCGGCTGCCACTTCATGGCCAACTGGATGGACCGCAGCACGGCGGGCCTGATCCAGATGGGCGGCGAGGGCGTCGACTGGATCTCGCACGCGATGTTCACCAAGACGCCGCACGTGTTCCAGAACCTGGGCGACGGCACCTACTACCACTCGGGCTACCTCGCGATCCGCCAGGCCGTCGCGGCCAAGGCCACGCTCACCTACAAGATCCTGTTCAACGACGCGGTTGCGATGACGGGCGGCCAGCCGGTCGACGGCGTCATCAGCGTGGACGCCATTGCGCGGCAGGTGGAGTCGGAAGGCGTCACCAAGGTGGTGGTCGTGAGCGATGCCATCCATCACTACGACGCCATCAAGAACAAGTTTCCGGTGGGCACCGAGTTCCACGACCGCGCCGCGCTCGACGAGGTGCAGCGCCGCCTGCGCGAGATGCCCGGCGTGACCGTGCTCATCTACGAGCAGACCTGCGCCGCCGAGAAGCGCCGCCGCCGCAAGAAGGGCGAGCTGGCCGATCCGCCCAAGCGCCTGTTCATCAACGAGGCCGTGTGCGAAGGCTGCGGCGACTGCACCGTGCAGAGCAACTGCGTGGCCGTGCTGCCGCACGAAACGCCGATGGGCCGCAAGCGCAAGATCGACCAGACCAGCTGCAACAAGGACTATTCCTGCGCCAAGGGCTTCTGCCCCAGCTTCGTGGGCGTCACGGGCGGCAAGCTGCGCCGCAAGAGCGGGGCGCTCGCGGCCGGGCGCGATGCCTTCCTGCACCGCGTGGGCGCGCTCGCGCATCCCGCGCCGCACGCGTGGACCGGCCCCTACGACCTGCTGGTGACCGGCGTGGGCGGCACCGGCGTGGTGACGGTGGGCGCGGTCGTCGCGATGGCGGCGCACCTCGAGGCCAAGTCGGCCAGCGTGCTCGACTTCATGGGCTTCGCGCAGAAGGGCGGCTCGGTGCTGAGCTTCGTGCGGCTGGCCGACACGCCCGAGCGGCTGAACCAGGTGCGCATCGACACGCAGCAGGCCGACGCCATCCTCGCGTGCGACGTGGTGGTGGGCGCCTCGGCCGACGCGCTGCAGACCGTGCGGCACGGGCGCACGCGCGTGCTCGCGAACATCCATGAGATTCCCGTGGCCGAGTCGCTGCGCAACCCCGATGCCGACCTGCATGTCGACCTGCTGCTGGAGAAGATGCGCTTCGTCGCGGGCGAGGAGCAGGTCGAGACCTTCGATGCGCAGAGCCTGGCCGAGGAATTCCTGGGCGACACGCTGGCCGCGAACATCGTGGCCACCGGCTATGCGTGGCAGCGCGGCCTGGTGCCGCTGAGCCTCGAGGCGCTCATGCATGCGATCGAACTCAACGGCGTGGCCGTGGCGGCCAACCAGTCAGCGTTCTCGCTCGGGCGGCTCGCGGCGGGCGACCCTGCGGCGCTTGACCAGTTGCGTGCGGCACCGGTCGAGGCGGCGGCGCACCAGGTCGACGACCGCCCACTGGAAACGCTGATCGCCGATGCGCGCCGCCATCTCACCGGCTACCAGAACGCTGCGTGGGCCGCGCGCTTCGAGCAGCGCATTCGCGCACTGCAGGCGGTCGAGTCCGCCTTGCAGGGCGGCGATGCGAGCCTGCCGTTTACGCGCAACGCGGCGCGCGGCCTCTTGAAGCTCATGAGCTACAAGGACGAGTACGAGGTCGCGCGCCTGTACACCGACGGCGCGTTCCTGCAGAAGCTGAAGGACCAGTTCGAAGGCGACCTGAAGCTCGAGTTCCACATGGCGCCGCCGCTGCTCTCGCGCCCCGCGCACGGGCAGGCGCCCGCCAAGGTGCGCCTCGGTGGATGGATGCTGCCGGCCATGAAGTGGCTGGCCCACGGCAAGCGCCTGCGCGGCACGCCCTTCGACCTGTTCGGCTACACGGCGGAGCGCCGCACCGAGCGCGCGTTGATCGATCACTTCGATCGCCTGCTGCAGGAGATGGCCACCGCGCTGACCCCCGACAACCAGCCGACCGCCGCACGCATCGCGGCACTGCCGCTGTCGGTGCGCGGCTTCGGCCATGTGAAGCTGGCGAACCTGGATTCGGCGCGCCTGCGCGAGGCCGAACTGCTGCACCGCTTTGCGCCGTCGCGCTACGCGAAGCCGGTGGACGCGCCCAGCGCCGGGCAGATTCGGGGCATCGCCATCGTGGCCAGCGCGCGGTAGCGGGCGCGGGTGGCGCGCGTGAGTTGCTCGGCTACGATCATTGCCGAAGCACTCACGCCCGCCACACCCCGACGATCACAGGACCCATGCGCGCCTTCCTCTACTACGCCCTGATGCTCCTGCTCGGATATGCCTGGTACCGGTACGGACAGAACCTGCTGCGCAAGGGCTATCGCGATGAGAAGGGCGAACTCACCCAGGGGCTCGTAGGGCCCGTCGGATTCCTGCTGACCGCTGGCGTGACCTGCTACCTCTTCTTCGCCATGCTGCGCGCCTTGGTTCGCGGCGAAGTGCCTTGCGTCGGCAAGGGGTGCGTGGGGCAGGTCTATACGCTGGCGGCGCATGCGGGTGAGTACTGGGCCAACATGTTTTTCATTGCGTGGTGCGTCCTGGGCTTGGGCTACGCGATGTACGTGACGCTCAGGATCTGGTTCCGGGCTTAGCCCGCGCAGTGCGCGCAGCCGGCTCCCGCGCCAGCATCTCGACGACCAAAGCAATGAACCACTGGTGCAGTGCCGAGGTCTCGTGCCGCTCGTGCCAGACCAGTTCGACCGTGCGCGCCGGCGCCGCCAGCGGTGGTGCCACGCGCTTCAGGCCCGTCATGCGCATCGTCTCCAGGCCCTCGGACCAGGGCAGCACGGCGATCAGGTCGGAGCGGCGCACGGCCTCGTAGGCGGCGGAGTAGTGACTCACCGTGCTGACCAGGTTGCGCTGCAGGCCGCGGCTTTGCAGCACGCGGTCGTAGACGCCGCCGACACGGCCCGCCAGGCTCACGTCGAGGTGGCGTGCGGCCAGGAATTTCTTCAGCGGAATCTTGTCCAGCTTCGCCAGCGGGTGGTCGTTGCGCATGAAGCAGGCGAAGTCCACCGACCACAGCCGGCGTGAGCGCATGAAGCCGGGGCGTTGCACGTCGTCGTTGTAGGCGCCAATGGCGAAGTCGGCCCGGTTGTCGTCCAGCGACTGCCCGAAGTCCACCACCGTGCCGGGGTGGGTGTGCAAGCGCATGCCCGGCGCAAGTTCGCCGAGCCGCTCGAGCAGGCGGGGGGCGACGATGCAGGCCACGTAGTCGGTCATCGAGACCGTCAGGCGTGCGTCGCTTTGCGAGGCATCGAAGCTCTCGCCCTCGAGCGTGCCCCGGATGGTGCGCAGCGAGCGCGCCAGCGGCGCCCACAACTCCGTGGCGCGCCGCGTCGGGCGGATGCCCGCGCCGTTGCGCACGAACAAAGGGTCGCCGTAGGTCTCGCGCAGCCGGCGCAACGCGTTGCTGACCGTGGGCTGCGTCAGCGACAGCTTGGACGCGGCGCGCGTCACGTTGCCTTCGTTCATGAGGGCTTCGAAGACCTTCAGCAGGTTCAGATCGGCGTTGCGGTAGTTCATGGGCAGGGGAGGCTGAAACCATTCATACGGTCAATGGAGCGGATTCATCATATAAATTTTTCGGAATTGTGACGCGATCCTACGATCCCGTCATTCCTCACCGCCCATGCCCTCGGAACCCGGCAAACAGACCCATGACTCAGATCCTCGTCAAGAACGCCCGCCTGCTCGATCCGCTGAAGCCCGAGCTGCAGGACCGCCACGACATCCTGATCGAGGGCGACACCATCCGCGAGGTGTCCGACCGGCCGATCGTGGCGCGCGATGCGCGGGTCATCGACGCCGCAGGCAAGACCGTGATGCCCGGCCTGATCGACCTGCATGTGCACGTGGTGGCCGTCGACCTGAACCTGCAGCGCCAGGCGCTGATGCCCAACGTGCTGGCGACGCTGCGCAGTCTGCCGATCCTGCGCGGCATGCTGCGCCGCGGCTTCACCACCGTGCGCGACGCCGCCGGCGCGGGCGATGCGTTCAAGCAGGCGGTGCAGTCGGGGCTGGCGCAGGGGCCGCGCCTGTTCGTCTCGGGTCGCGCACTGAGCCAGACCGGCGGCCATGGCGACGGCCGCGCGCGCTCCGACTACCTGGTGGCCAACGCCGTGTGCCCCAATTGCGCCCGCGTGGGCATGCTGGCCCGCGTGGCCGACGGCGTGGACGCCGTGCGCAAGGCCGTGCGCGAAGAACTGCAGATGGGCGCAGACCAGATCAAGATCATGGCCGGCGGCGGCGTGGCGTCGCCCACCGACCCGGTCGATGCCCTGGGCTACAGCGAGGACGAGATCCGCGCCATCGTCGGGGAGGCCGCGGCCCGCAACACCTACGTGCTGGCCCACGCCTACACCCCGGCCGCAATCCAGCGCGTGGTGCGCTGCGGCGTGCGCACGATCGAGCACGGCAACCTGGTCGATGCACCCACCGCCGCGCTCATGGCCGCGCACGGCGCCTATGTGGTGCCCACGCTGGTGACCTACGACGCCCTCGCCAACGAAGGCGCGGCCCTGGGGCTGCCGCCGGCCAGCGTGGCCAAGGTGGAAGACGTGCGCGGCGCCGGGCTGCGCTCGCTCGAGATCTACAAGTCGGCCGGCGTGAAGATGGGCTTCGGCACCGACCTGCTGGGCGAGTCGCACCGCCTGCAGAGCGACGAGTTCCGCCTGCGCGCCCAGGTGCTGTCGCCGGCCGAGATCATCGCCAGCGCCACGCTGATCGGCGCCGAGGTGCTGGGCATGAGCGACCGGCTCGGCCGGCTGATCCCGGGCGCGCTGGCCGACCTGTTGCTGGTCGATGGCGACCCGATGCGCAATCTCGATTGCCTGCTGGGGCAGGGCGAGCGCATTCCCCTGGTGATGAAAGCCGGCGTGGTCGAGTTCGACGCGCTGTAGCCCGCACCCCGAGCTGTTCAGACAACCCGCCGGATGCCTCCGGCTCTTTCAAGGAAACGACACATGCCCAAGCTGACGCAAGCCGTCTGGCGGTACCGCCACGACCAGATGGTCCGGTTGATGGACGAACTCGCCGTCGATGCGCTGGTGTTCACCACCGCGGATTTCTTTCAGTTCGCGACCAACTTCCACACCGACGTGCAGCCCTGGGAGCGGCCGATCTTCGCGGTCGTGCCGCGCCAGGGCGAGGGCTTCCTGGTCATGAACGAGCTGTCCACGAACCACATGCGCTTCTCGATGGAAGCGTACAAGGTGTGGATCACGGACGTGACGTTCTATGCCGAGCATCCGATGGTGAGCAACCGCCTGCCGCTCGTGTCGCAGCTCCCCGAGATCCTCGCCGAGCGCCTGAGCCGCGCCGGCCTGCGCCGCTCGCGCATCGCGCTGGATGCCGGCAGCGGCGTGATGGCGGCCGTGCAGCGCCTGCTGCCCGACCTGAACGTGCGCGTCGCCACCGCGGAGGTGCGCAGCCTGCGCTGGCAGAAGCACGCCGAGGAACTGGCCGTCATGCAGGCCATGGCCGGGCTGACGGACTGGCTGCAGGACCGCTACCGCGAAGCGATCAAGCCGGGCCGCCTGGTGCAGGAGATGGACTGCGCCATGGCCAGCCTGTTCGTGCAGGAGGCCGCCGAGCGCTTCCCCAGCGAGCAGTTCGAGGTCGTGCGCTGCTGGACGCTCAGCGGCCCGGCATCGGCCTCGCCGCACGGCGACGGTGCCTCCTGCGGCGCGCGCATCCGCGAAGGCGACGTGCTGGTCAACATCGTGATTCCCCGGCTCAACGGCCTGACGATCGAGAACGAGCGCACCTGGTTCTGCGGGCGCCCCGACGACCAGAAGAAGGCGCTGTGGACGGCCGCGCGCGACGCGACCGATGCGGCCATCGGCGCGGCCGTGACAGGCCGGCCCGTGTGCGCGATCGACGCCGCGGCGCAGGCCGTGATCGAGCGCGCCGGCTTTGCCGACTGCATCCGCCACCGCACGGGCCACGCCATCGGCATCGTGCACCACGAGTACCCGGAGGACATGGCTTTCAGCCAGCGTCCGCTGCGCGACAACGAGGTCTATTCGGCCGAGCCCGGCCTGTACGTCTACGGCGTGGGGGGCTTTCGCATCGACGACACGGTCGTGGTGGGCGCGACGCCGCGCGTGCTCACCGCCACGCCCAAGTCGCTCGACTACGCCACCGTCGGTTGATACCGCTCACACCTTTCGCAACCACCGACCTTGACTTCATCATGACCACCCGTCGCACCATGCTTTCCGCGTTGGCCGTTGCCGCCTCGCTGCTCGCTGCACCCGCCTTCGCGCAGGGCTTTCCTTCCAAACCGATCAAGGTGGTGGTTCCGCAGCCGGCCGGCTCGGGGCCGGACACGCTGGCGCGCACGCTGGCCGATGTGCTCGCCAAGAGCATCGGGCAGAGCGTCGTGGTGGAGAACCGGCCCGGCGCCAACGGCACGCTGGCTGCGGCCTATGTGCTCTCGCAACCCGCGGACGGCTACACGCTGTTCCTGGCCGGCGTCTCGAACATGTCGTGGAACCCGCACCTGTACAAGTCGCTGGGGCACCAGCCGGCGCGCGACTTCACCGGCGTCGCTGTCATCGCGAACACCCCGTTCGTGACGGTCGTGTCGCCGAGCCTGGGCGTGAAGACGCTGCCAGAGCTCATCAAGATGGCCAAGGCAGAGCCGCAGCGGCTCAGCTTTGCATCCGCCGGCATCGGCAACTCCACCCATCTGGCGAGCGAGCTGCTGAAATCGCGCACCGGCATCCAGATGCAGCACGTGCCCATCAGCGGTGCCGGCGGCCCCAACGCGCTGACCAGCGTGATGGCGGGCGACACGCCGGTCATGACGACCGTCCCCGTCGGCGTCGTGCCGCTGGTCAAGAGCGGCAAGCTGGTGCCGCTGGCGGTGACCGGCGAGCGGCGACTGCCGCAACTGCCCGACGTGCCCACGTTCAAGGAGCTGGGCATCGACATGGAAGTGCCCGGCTGGTAGTCCCTGGTGGCGCGCGCAGGCGCACCCGGCGACGCGGTCGCGCGGCTCAACACCGAGATCAACAAGGCGCTGGACACGCCCGAGATGAAGGAGCGCCTGGCCGGCCAGATGCTGATCGGCGTCAAGTCGACGCCAGCAGATGTCCTGAAGTTCACGCAGCGCGAGTCGGCGGCCTGGGGGCCCATCATCGATCGGCTGGGCATCGCGCAGTGAGTGACATGGCGCAGGTTTCTTTCGAGGCGCTGGACCACGCGCTGCGGCGGTTTCCGGGGTATCGGCTGTTCACCGTGCTGGTGGTCGACCCCGGCCTTGCGGCGTCCCGGCGCCTGTACACGAGCGACCCGGTGGCGTATCCGTGCGGCGGTACCAAGCCACTGCACCATGACAACGACTTCTTTCGCGAGGTGGTGCAGGGCGGCCGGGCGCGCATCTGCGTTGATCAGGAAGCCTGCCGCCGCGCGTTCCCGGACCATGCGCTGATCGACGCGCTCGGCTGCCGGTCTGCCATCAATGTGCCGATCCGGCACGACGGCTGCACTGTCGGTTCCCTGAACCTCCTGCATCAGGAACACTGGTACCAGCCCGACATGGTGCCCGCGCTGATGCGCTTCGCCGAACAGGCTGCGCCCTTGCTTCTTTCGCTCCGATACGTTGAGATGCCCGCATGACGATCCATCGCCGAACCTTCGTGCTGAATGCTGCCGTGTCCCTGTGTGCGGCATCGCTCGCCACCGCGGCGCGTGCAGCCGGCCCGGGCTACCCTAGCAAGCCGATCACCATCGTGTTTCCCTATGCGGCAGGCGGTGCCACCGACGCCATGACACGGCAGATCGCGGACCTCATGGCCAAGGCGCTCGGCCAGCCGGTCATCGTCGACGCGAAGCCGGGCGCCGGTGGATCGATGGCGCTGCAGCAGGCCGTGCGCGCCAACCCGGACGGGCACACGCTGGTGCTCGTGGCCAGCGGAACGATGGCCGTCAATCCCTACCTGTACGACCTGAAGTACAAGCCGGTGGAAGACCTGGCGCCCATCACGATCCTGGTCGACATTCCCTTCGTGGTCGTGACAAGGCCGGACTTTCCCGCACGCACCCTCAAGGAATTCATCGCGCATGCCAAGGCGAATCCGGGAAAGATCTCGTTCGCGAATGCAGGCGTGGGCACGCAGGCCCACCTGACGCAGATGATGTTCATGAAGGAGGCCGGCATCTCGGCCAACGTCGTTCCCTACAAGGGCGGCACGGGCGCCATCGCCGACCTGCTGGGCGGCCACATCGACGCCATGATCGACAACGCCGCCGCGCAGGTTGCGAACGTGCAGGCCGGCAAGGTGCGCGCGCTGTTCGTCACGACGCGCGAGCGCAGCGAATCGCTGCCCGGCGTGCCCACGGCGCAGGAGGCCGGCTTGCCCGGCTTCGTGACCTCGGGATGGTTCGGACTGGCCGCGCCCAAGGGTACGCCGCAGGCCATCGTCGACAGGCTCAACGCGGTGATCGTTCAGGGCATGGCGCGGCCTGAGACGCGGAAGAGGTTGATTGACGCGGGGTGGATGCCGGTTGGCAGTTCGCCCTCTGAGGCAGCGGCGCGGGCCCGGTCAGACCTTGCGCGGTTTGGGCAGATTGCGCTGCAGATCGGGCTGAAAAAGGAGTAAAGGTCTGCTGACGAGTTGACTTTCGTCACTTTCGGCCGGCGGCGCATGACCCTAACATGCGCGCCATGAGCATTCCTGCGTCGACCCGGGCGTCCGCCATCCTGATCGTGGACGACCACGACCTGGTGCGCCTGGGCGTGCGTGCCTTGCTCCAGGCGCAGGCCTCGCCCGACGGGCCGGCGGTCGAGGTCTTCGAAGCCAACAGCATGGCGCAGGCACTGGCTGTGTACGAGCGCTCTCAGGCGAGCATCGGGCTGGTGTTGCTCGATCTGGCACTTCCTGACACACGAGGCTTGAGCGGCGTGTCCGTTTTTCTCCAGCGTTATCCGCAGGCCCGCGTGGTCGCGTTGTCGGGCGCCGGCGCCACCGCGCTGGCCCAGAACGCCATTGCGCAAAGTGCGTTGGCTCAGGGCGCCAGCGCATTCTTGCCGAAGTCGGCCAACCTCAAGGAGGTGGTGAGCTTCATCCGTGCCTGCGGCCTGCTCGGGCGGGACGTTGTCGATGGCCTGCCAGGTACGTCCAGGTGGGTTGCGCGGGCACCCCGCCGTTGCGCCGGTGGCGCCCTGAGTTCGCTGACAGGAAGCCAGGCGCGTGTGCTGCAGATGATTCTCGAAGGCAAGTCCAACAAGGAGATCGCACTGTTGGCCGAGTTGCGCGAAGGCACGGTGAAGAACTATGTTTCGACGATCCTCTTGCTGTTCGGTGTGCAATCGCGCGCGGAACTGATCAGCAGCCTGCGTTGATTCACCGCAGGAGGTGCAACGCGATCGTCGAAGAAACAAGAACGAAGGGCCAATTCATGAATGACGCTGCCCGGTCGATGCATCAGGCCCCGGCGGCCGCCGATCTGGACCATCGGGTGCTCCGCGAACACCTGGCCTCGGTGTATGCCGCGCACACGACGGCCACCTGTGCGCACATCGGCTTCGCCATTGCCATTGGCATCTTCGGCTACTTCAACATCGATTCGACCCACCACCTGCTGGTGATCGGTATGGTCGCCGCCGTCGTGTCGATGAATCTGTATGCCTTGCTTGCGCCGCGGTGGACGCCGGATGTCCCCTTGTCCGAAAGCCACCATTGGGCGCGCCGCTACACGTGGATCGTCACGCTGGTCAGCGTGACCACGGCGCTGCCATGCGCCTTGTTCCTCGTGCTCATCCAGAGCCCGGCAATGACGACCGTTGTGATCGTCGTGATCATGGTCAGTTGGACCCGGGCCATTCAGGCCCGTTGGCCGATCAAGGGGGCCATGTTCGGCTGCGGCATCCCCGTGATGGGCGGGCTGATTCTTGCCTTGATCTGGCACGGTGGCACGCTGCACTGGTTTCTGGCGCTCTTCAGTTTCGCCAATCTGGTACTGACACTGCACGAAGGGGTGAAGCAGAACAAGCGGCTGACAGCCTCCTTGATGTTGCAGTTCGAGAACGAGATGCTGGCGGCACAGTTGCGCGAACGCATCGCCGCCGTGGAGCGCGCCAGCGCGGAAAAGACCCGCTTTCTTGCCGCGGCCAGTCACGACCTGCGCCAGCCGATGCATGCCATTGCACTGTTCGGCGCGGCCATGGAAACCGCACTGCACGACCATCCTGAAAGAACGAATGCCAAACGCCTGATGCGCGCCGTCGACGCGCTCGGCGCGTCACTGGACACCATGCTCGACGTGTCGCATCTCGATGCAGGCGTCGTCGTGTCTGAACCGCAGGCACTGGAACTCGATGCGCTGCTTCTTGTCCTCAACCAGACCTTCACCCCCTACGCTGAGCAGAAGGGTCTGCAATTGCGCATCCGTGCCAGTGGCATGTGGGTGCGCAGCGACATCCAGCTGCTGTTCCGCCTGCTTTCGAATCTGGTCGACAACGCCTTGAAGTACACCCACGAGGGCGGTGTGAGCGTGGTCGCGCGGCGGCGAGGCGACAAGGTGTGGCTGGAGGTTCGCGACACCGGCGTCGGCATTGCGCCTGAGCAGTTGAGCCGCATCTTCGAGGAGTTCTATCAGGTCGACAACCCGGGCCGCGACCGGGCGCGCGGACTCGGAATCGGGCTGTCGATCGTCCAGCGCCTGTCGCACCTGATGTCTCACCCGATCGAGGTGCACTCGCGACCGGGACGTGGCACGCATTTCCGCGTGGTCCTGCCGCAAGCCGAGGCAGCGATCACCGCGCCGGCCGAACTGCTGCTCGATGAACTGGAGATGCCCGCGCATCGCAGCCTTTCTGCACCGAACCTGCCCGGGCCGGTGCTGCTGATCGACGATGAAGCGGAGATTCGCCTGGCCATGGCGGCACTGCTGCGCGCGCACGCCGTCGATGTGGTGGCTGTGACGGACGAATCGCATGCGGTCGAAGCATTGACGCACCCGGATGCGAAAAGCCTTCCGTTCTCGATGCTCTTGTGCGACTACCGGCTGGCCGACGGGGGAGATGGACTCGAGGTCGGCCTGCGCTTGCTCGAGCGCTTTCAGCTCGACATTCCCCTTCTGCTGATAACTGGCGAGACGGCCCCGCAGCAACTGCGGCGTGCACAGTCATCGGGGGTGCCGATGCTGTTCAAGCCGGTGAGCGCCGCTGCGCTCCTGCAGGCGATGGCGGAACTGACATCCGTCACGGGGAAGACGCGGATTTTTTCTCCGGCGACCCGCTACTTCAGAGACCCGTCGCCGGTGACCTGATTGTCTGCCGTGTCATTGCCACGGAGCTGTTCGCCTGGTGGGTCGATTCCAGTTTCAGAGACGCCTTGCCAAGACGTTCCTTTTCAAAGTCAGGTGAGAAGAATAGATCGGGAAGGAGAATCCAGAATCGTCACGTGCATCCTCTCGATATTGGAAAAAGAAGACGCCGTCTCTCTTCCGATCTCATGGTTCGCATTAGTCATAACTGCCTCAAAACCAAATATCAATTTCCAATAGCTTTCAGGTTGTGTGACTTTCGGCATGGGGGAATTTCTCCCGCCAGCCATACAAACGTCGACGGCGATATGACGGGCCACGCTGGGAGGCCCGATCGCCATGGACAACGTTGCCATCTCGGCAGCATTGGCTTCGACAAAATTGAAAGGCAAGGGAATGAAATTCAGAAAATCTGCAGTGGCTGCTGCAACGGCAGTCGCCTTGATGCTTGCGGCATGTGGGGGTGGCAGCGGGGGCGGAGGTGGAGGTGGCTTCCCCGTGGGGCTTATCGGGCCTGGAACGGACGACCCCGGAACACAAGGTCCTGGAACGCAAGGGCCCGGGACGCAGGGGCCTGGAACGCCAGGCCCAGGAACGCAGGAACCTGGAACCCAGGAACCCGGAACACCCGCACCCGCGCAATATGAGACGCTCCCGTCCGCCTGGGACGGGGACAAGGATTCCTACATTGCATCCGTGCCGGCCGTCGTGCAGCAACTGAACGACCAGGGCGCCAAGGGCAGTGTCCGCATGCGTCCCGTGGGAAGCAATTCGCTGTATGTCAATCCGCAAGCCGCCAACGACAAATACAGCTACAAGGAATTCACGCTCACCTTCTCCGGTCGCGATGGCTGGGACGGGGCCAGCAACGCGCTGCTGCAGCGGTTGGAAGACGAGGGCGCCAAAGGCTATGTGCTGCACCACCTGGTGGGGGAGACGCACACCCTGGACGATTCCCTCAACGCCATCCGCAAGGCCAGCTTCATCCTGGTCAAGAACGAAAGTCAGCCCGTCACCTACACCTATCGGAAGTTCAGCTTCGATCTGATGATGCCGGCAGACTTCATTGCACAGTTGAATGCGTGGGGACAGGAAGGCTATCGCTTCCTGAATACGGAACTGGGTCTCAGCCCGAGCGTGAATGCGATCGTCGTCAAAAGCTCTGCAGCCGCAGGGGCGACCTACAGTTACGCGTTCGAACCCATCGTCTCCGATCCCAAGCCGCAACTCACCAGCCGCGGTCAAAGCGGATTCCGCTACAGGGGCTATTTCGAGTACTTTGCGAACCGCAGCGGACAGCCCGTCCGAGGCGTTTTCAATACCTACGAACTCGACAGCAGCAAGCCCGCGGCGGTGGCCTATCGCTTCTCGGATGAAATGCCTGGAGGCCCGGTCGATATCAATACGACCGAAGGACTCGCGCGACTCAATGACCAGGCGAGCCAAGGATTTTTCTACGCCGGCCTGAGTGTTCCTACCGGAGCGAGCGGGGGCGCCGCGATGTTCTTCGCCGACTATGCGGTCTATGTTCAGGGCGCATTGCTGGCGGACCTCAATCGCGGAGGCGCCGTTCTTTTCCCCTAGACATCTGGCATGGGGGCCGCCTGCCTGGGCAGGCGGCCATCCTGTCTAGAAGTTGCCGCGCAAGGTCACCATGGCGCTGCGCGGTTCGCCGTAGACATTGCCCCAGGCCGGCGCGCCGACGGTCTGGTAGTAGGTCTTGTCGAACAGGTTGTTCACGTTCAGTGCGGCCGACCAGTTGCGGTTGATCTGGTAGGCAACGCGCGCGCTCCAGACCGCATACGAGGCCTGCTCCAGCTTGATCGCGCCCGTGGTGCGTGAACTCGCGGTCTGGAAGTTCACGCCGCCGCCCAGCGTCCAGGCGTTCAGCGCGCCGGGCAGGCGGTACTCGGTCCACACGCGCACCATGTGCTTGGGCGAATACGTGCTGGCGAAATCGATGCCGGCATTGGCCGTGTCGTTCAGGTACTTGAAGTGGTTGAACGTGTAGCCCGCGAACACCTGCCACCCGCGCGCCACTTCGCCGCTGATCTCCGCGTCGAGTCCCTCGCTGCGCACCTTGCCGGTGGACACGGAGCAGTAGGTGCTCCTCGTGCAGACATTGACCAGGTCTTCCTGCGCCCGGTTGTTCTGGTCGAGTCGGAACAGCGCCAGCGAAGCGTTGACCTTGCCGTCGAGCAGCTCGCCCTTCAGGCCCGCCTCGTAGTTGCGGCCCTTGACGGGAGGCAGCATGTCGCCGGCGGCGGTCATCGCGTTCTGTGGCTGGAAGATGTCGGCATAGCTCACGTACGCCGACCATTGCGGAGTCAGGGCGTAGATGAGTCCGCCATAGGGCGTCAGAACGCCGTTTTCGCGATAGGGCGCGGTCGCCGGGTCGCCGGTGATGCGGTCGCGATCGCTGGCCCGGTAACGCGTGACGCGGGCGCCGGCGACCAGCGTCAACGGATCGCTGAGGCTCAGGCGTGCGACACCGTAGGCGCCCGATTGGGTGATGCGTGTCTCGGTGTCGCCGCCGCGGTAGCGCCTGGCGACGAAGGTCGCGTCGCTCGGCTCGGCAATCGCCGAGACCGGTGCGAAGACGTTGTTGGCAACGCCCGCCAATTGCATCAGCGAGAAGTCGCTGTGGTTGAACATGCGTCCGGTGTTGGCGCCGAAGCTCACCGAGTGCCTTCTGCCGAAGGCGTCGAATTTGCCGTCGACGGCGAGGTCGAGTGTCTTGTTGTCGGTCTTGAAATCGAACAGGCCGCCGTACATCACGTTGCCCGCCAGGGTCACCGGATTCACGGCACCCAGCGGGAAGGCGTACTTGATGTCCTGCTGCTCGCGCACGTAGCCGGCGGTGACCTTGAGCGACCAGTCGGCATCGAAGCGGTGCGCGAGTTCGGCGAACGCCGAGGTCTGTGCGCTTTTCCAGCGGTTCCAGTCGGCCGCCAGGTAGGTCGACCGGCGCAGGTGCAGGTCGGCACCGTTGCTGTAGCTCGGCAAGCCCTGGAAGAACGGGGTGGCGCGCAGTTTTTCGTGGCTGACGCCGAGGGTGAGCACGGTCTGCGGCCCGATGTCGGCGGCGAGCACGCCGTACAGCACGCCAGTGCGGCTCTTCGCGGTGTCGTAGAAGTAGTCGCGGTCGTTGCCGCTCGCGACGACGCGGCCGCGCAGCGTGCCGGCTTCGTTCAGGGGGCCGCTGGCGTCGACCTCCGCGCGGTAGTTGTTCCATGAACCCGCGCTGGCCGAGAACTGCAACTGCTTGTCGGCCGTCGGACGCTTGCGCACCATGTTGATCGTGGCGCTGGGCGAGCCGGCCCCTTGCAGCAGGCCCGTGGCGCCGCGCACCACCTCCACGCGATCCAGCGTGGCGGCACTGCTCGTGAAGCTGTTGGCCTGGGGATAGTAGAAGGCGCGGTTCACCCCGTCGTACTGGTAGCTGTCCACGCGGAAGCCCCGGGAGTAGACATAGCGCCCGCCCATCGGGCTGTCGTACATCGTGATGCCCGTGGTCTGGGCCAGCACGTCGTCGATGGTGTGCAGGTTCTGGTCGTCCATCTTTTGGCGCGTGACCACCGTGACCGACTGGGGGATCTCCTTGAGTGTCTGCTCGCCCTTGCCGACGGTGACGATGCGGCTGGCATACGACCCCGAGCCCTCGGTGATCGCGCTGCGCTCGGCCTGCGCCGTGACGCGCACTTCACTGAGCAGGTTGCTCTGCGCGTCCGCGGGTGCGGCCGATGGGGTCGCGCCGGGTGCCGGATGACGCAGCGTGTAGCCGCCGCCCGCGCGTGCGACCGCTTCGAGGCCGGTGCCCGCGAGCAGTCGCGAAAAGCCGTCGCCGACCGCATGGGTGCCGCGCAATCCACCGGTGCGGCGGCCTTCTGTCAGCGAGGGTTCGAAGGACAGCGTGACGCCGGCCTGTGCGGCGAAGCGAGACAGCGCCGGGCCCAGTGCGCCTGCGGGGATGTCGTAGGCCGCGGTGGCGGCTGCCGGCGGGTTCGCCTGTGCGGTCGCGGCGCCTGAAGCGGCGAGCGCGAAGGCCAGGCAGAGGGTTCTCACGCCGTGGGTCACGGCGCTCGGGCGCGCGGGCATGCAAAGGGAAAGTGGCCGCATGGGCGCGGTGCGGGAGGAGGGCAATGCCATGGTTCGGTGGTCCTGTTCTTGCCGTACTCGCAGCACGGCTCCATGGCTTGCCCGACCAGGCTTCAAAAAGGGACAGGGATCGGCGAAAAATTTTTCATCTCAGGCCGGCACCACCGTCACCCACCACCGGGTGCGCGTGAGCACCTGTACGGGCAGTGTGGTGGCCACCATCGACAGCACGTAGTCGGTATCGCGCAGCTGGAACGCACCGGACAGGCGCAGGTTCGCCACCTCCGGGCTGCAGTGCAGCAGGCCTGGCCGGTAGCGCGACAGCTCGGCGCAGAAGTCGGCCAGGCGCATGTTCTCGGCGTAGAGCACGCCCTGTGTCCACGCCTGGCTCTCGGGCGAGACGGCGGTGAGGGCCGAGGCGCCCTGGGCGTTCAACACGGTCTGCCGGCCGGCCGCAACGATCCCCGCAGGCGACGACGCGCCGCGCAAGGTGACCTCGACCGCGCCCTCGGTGACCGCCAGACGCACATCGGGCGATGCGGTCTCGTGCGCGTCGTCGCCCAGGCGCACGGTGAAGCGCGTGCCGAGCGCGCGCAGCCGGCCCTGCACCGTTTCCACGATGAAGGGGCGCGCGTCGGCCGCGGTCGTGACCCGGATGGCGCCCGCGCGCAGCCGTACCGTGCGTTGCGTGCCGTCGATGCGCACGTCGATCGCGCTGCCGGTGTCGAGCAGCACGCGGCTGCCGTCGGCCAGCCGCACGTCGCGCCGTTCACCGGTGGCGGTGGCGTGGTCGGCGGTCCAGCTGTCCCACGGCGCCAGGCGCCAGGCGAGCCAGGCGGCCGGCGCGGCAGTCGCCAGGACGGCCAGCGTGCGCAGCGCGGCCCTTCGGTTGCCGCGTGCCTGGCGCGCCAGCACCGGCACGCCGATGTTCGCCGGCACGGCGCCGAACTGTTGCGACAGGCGCTCGGCACGCTGCCATGCACGCTCGTGCGCCGGGTCCGCATGGCGCCAGGCCGCGCAGGCCGCGTGGTCCGCTTCGCCTGCCCGGCCGGAGTGCAGCCGCACCAGCCATTGCGCGGCCTCGCCCAGCGCGGCGCTGTCGGGTGCGGATGCGGGTGGCCGTGCGCTCATTCCACCAGCGCCAGGCAATGCGCGAAGCCCAGGGCCATGTGGCGCTTGACGGTGCGTTCGCTGATCGCCAGCCGCTGGGCGATCTGCGCGTAGGTCAGGCCTTCGAGCTGCGACAGCACGAAAGCCTCGCGCGCCTTGGGCGGCAGGCCGTCCAGCATCGCGTCGATGGCGTCCAGCGTCTGCAGCAGCTGCAGGCGGTCTTCGGGCGACAGCGCCAGCGCCTCGGGCACCTGCGCGAGCGCATCGATGTACGCGCGCTCCAGGGCCTGCCGGCGCCAGTGTTCGCTGACCACGCCCTTGGCCAGCGTCGTCAGGTAGGCGCGCGGCTCCCGCAACGTGGGCAGCACCTGCGGTCGCAGCAGGACGCGAACGAAGGTGTCCTGCGCCAGGTCGGCGGCGCTGTGCGCACAGCCCAGGCGCCGGCGCAGCCACGTGCTGAGCCAGCCGTGATGCTCGGTGTAGAGCGCGTGCACGGTGTGGGTGTCGGCGGAAGGCATGAAGAGGGAAGGCGATGCAATTGAGAATTACTCTCATTTTAAGAGCATCGCGGCCTGGCGCGCTGCGCGAGCGTTCGGCGTTGCTGCGCAATGCAGCCAGACGCCGTCCCGGTGCGGATCACGAATCCCGCAATCCGCACCCCCTCACCGCAACCCCGACTGCCGATCCGCCGCCTCCACCAGCTGCATCAACCCCGGCCCGATGGTGTCCAGCAGCTGCGCCTTCTTCCAGCGGAATCCCGGCACCGCGCAATTGAACAGGAGCCGGCGCGGCCCATAGCGGATGCGCGCCGCGGCGCCCGCGGCAAGCACGCCAAAACCTGAATCCCCAAGATTGATCGCGAAGCCGCGCTTGCCGTAGTGCGCCACGCTCTCGCGCACGCCTTCGAGGCAACGCGCGTGCTCGTCGGGCCGCTCGTGCTTCACGCGGGCCAGGAACTCCTGGCGCTCACCCGCGGGCAACTGCGCGAGCCACGCACGCCCCATGGCGGTTTCGACGATGCCGCGCACGGCGCCCACGCCGGGGCGCTTGAGGGTGCCGCCCTCGTGGGCGCAGGTTTCCAGGTAGACCACGTCGAGGTCGCTGGTCACGCCGACCGACACCGCGCCCTCGACGCGGTCGGCCAGCTGCTGCATGGCCGGGCGCAGCAGGGCCAGCATGGGCGTGTTGATGACGTAGGGGTAGCACAGCGCCACGGCGGCGGGGCCGATGAAGTAGCGGTCCAGGCGTTCGTCGTGGTCCAGGAAACCCATGGTCAGCAAGGTGCGGCACAGGCGCGAGACGGTGGGGCGCGACAGGCCGAGCTTGGCCGCGAACTCGCTGTTGGCGTGCGCGCGCGGGTCGCCGACAAAGGTCTGCAGGATGAGCAGGCCCTTGGCCAGGGTGCCGGCGATGTACGGGTCTTCGTCCCGCACCCGGCGCAGGTCGTCGGAATGCTTCATGGGCTGGCGGCGATTCTGGACAGGGCGGGGCATGGGAGTGAATTGCAGTTTCAATGATTGAAATTCAGTGCCAGCAATTGTGGACCTGCTTCCTACAGTCGCGGCCACCATGATCCGAGATATCCCCCACTTCGAGGCCCTGCGGGCCGACATCCGCGCGTTCGTTCGCGAACGCTGGCATCCGCTGGAAGACCAGGTCAGCCGCGACAACGACATCCCGCCCGACGTGGTCGACGAGCTGCGGCGCAAGGGCTACTTCGGCTGGAGCATTCCCGAGGCGTACGGCGGCCTGGGCCTCACGACCGAGGAGCTGGTGCTGTGCGCGATGGAGCTGTCGCAGTCGTCGGTGGCGCTGCGCGCCCGCGTGGGCACCAACACGGGAATCGGCTCCGAAGCGCTGGTGGCCGATGGCACCGAGGCGCAGAAGCAGCGCTGGCTGCCGCGCATGGCCACGGGCGAGCTCACCGGCTGCCTGGCGCTCACGGAGCCCGAGGCGGGCTCGGAGGCGAGCAACGTGCAGACCACCGCGCGCCGCGAGGGCGACCACTACGTGCTCAACGGCAGCAAGCGCTTCATCACCAACGCACCGGTGGCCGATGTGTTCACCGTCATCGCCCGCACCGAAGACGGCTCGAAGGGCAGCAAGGGCGTGTCGGCGTTCCTGGTCGAGCGCGGGCCGGGCCTCACGACGGGCGAGCCCTACCGCATGATGGGCCAGGCCGGCTCCTTCGTGTCGGACGTGCATTTCAATGAATGCCGCGTGCACGCCGACCAGCTCATCGGCGGGCGCGAGGGCATGGGCTTCCAGACGGTGATGAAGGTGCTCAACAAGCAGCGCCTGCACCTGGCGGCGCTGTGCACGGGCCCGGCGATCCGCATGCTGGACCTGGCCATGGCGCACACCAGCAGCCGCAACCAGTTCGGCCAGGCGGTGGCCGACTTCCAGCTGGTGCAGGCCATGATCGCCGACAGCCGCACCGAGATCTACGCGGCGCGTTCGATGATCCTCGAGGCGGCGCGTGCACGCGATCGCGGCGAGGACGTGGCCCTGTCGGCCTCGATGTGCAAGTACTTCGCGTCGGAGATGTGCGGCCGCGTGGCCGACCGCGCGGTGCAGATGTTCGGTGGCTCGGGCTACGTGGCCGACTTCAGCCCCATCGAGCGCTACTACCGCGACGTGCGCCTGTTCCGCCTGTACGAGGGCACGAGCCAGATCCACCAGCTCAACATCGCCAAGCTGGCGCTGCGCGAGGCGGGCGCGCGATGAACCTGCGCACCGACCTCGCGGCACGGGTGCGCGACTTCGTCGAGCGGCATTGCATCCCGCTCGAATCGAATGCCCATGTGCACGACCCGCGGGCGATGGATGCGGCGCTGTCGCAGTTGCGTCCGGTCGCGCGCGAGCTGGGCCTGTACCTGCCGCAGATGCCGGTGGAGGAGGGCGGGCTGGGCCTGTCGTGGGTCGAGCGCGCGGCGGTGTTCGAGGAGGCCGGTCGCAGCTACCTGGGCCCGGCCGCGCTGAACTGCGCCGCGCCCGATCAGCCCAACATGATCAGCCTGCTGCGCCAGGGCACGCCCGCGCAACAGCAGCGCTACCTGCGGCCCTTGGCCGAGGGCCGCATCCGCTCGTGCTTCGCGATGACCGAGCCGGCGCCCGGCGCAGGCTCCGACCCGTCGATGCTGCGCACCACCGCGCGGCGCGAGGGTGACGGCTGGGTCATCGACGGCCACAAGTGGTTCATCACCGGTGCGGTGGGCGCGGCCTTCTGCATCGTGCTGGCGCAGACGGACGAAGGGCCCACCCAGTTCATCGTGGACATGGACCACCCGGGCCTTTCGCTGGTGCGCGCCATCCGCGCCATCGACCCCTTCGCCGTGGGCGGCCATGGCGAGCTGCGCTTCACTGCCTGCCGCGTGGGCGCCGACGCGGTGTTGGGCGAGGTGGGCTCGGGCTTCGTGGCGGCGCAGCAGCGGCTGGAGCCCGCGCGCCTGTCGCACTGCCTGCGGCTCATGGGCCGTGCGCGGCGCGCGCTCGAGATCGCGCAGGCCTACGTGTGCGAGCGCACGTCCTTCGGCGATCGGCTGGCCGACCTGCAGCAGGTCCAGGCGATGGTGGCCGACTGCCACATCGACCTGCATGCCAGCCGGCTCATGAGCCTGGATTGCGCGCGCCGCATGGACGAGGGCCTGTCGGTGAAGACCGAGTCGGCGATGACGAAGGTCTTCGTGTCCGAAGCCCTGAACCGCGTGGCCGACCGCGCGGCGCAGATGTGCGGTGCGCTGGGCATGTCGGAAGACGCACCCATCGCCCTCATCGTGCGCGAGCTGCGGCCTTTCCGTATCTACGACGGCGCCTCCGAGCTGCACCGCGCCACGCTCGGGCGCCGCTTCCTCACGCACTGACACGCTGAACACACAGAGAAACTGGAGACTGACGATGACGTCCTTGATCAAGAAACTTTCGCACCTGACCGCAGGCTTCGTACTCAGCCTGGCCGGTTCGCTGGCGCTGGCTGCCTTCCCCGACCGCCCCGTGAAACTGGTCGTGCCTTTCCCCGCCGGCGGCAGCACCGACCTGGTGGCGCGCGAGGTGGCGCTGGAGCTGGGCCATGCGCTGGGCCAGCCGGTCATCGTGGAGAACAAGCCCGGCGCCGGCAGCCTCATCGGCTCGGAGCTCGTGGCGAAGTCCGCGCCCGACGGCTACACGCTGCTCATGGCGGGCCTGACCAACATCTTCCTGCCCTACGTGCACAAGGGCCTCACCTGGAACCCGGTGGACGACTTCGTGCCCGTGGGCCTGGTGGCCGACTTGCCCAACGTGATCGCGGTCAACGCGAAGACGCCGTACCAGAAGCTGCCCGAGCTCATTGCCGCCGACAAGGCCAAGCCCGGCCAACTCGCCTTTGGCTCCGCGGGCCCGAGCACGCCCTCGCACCTGGTGTGCGAAATGATCAACCACCAGGCCGGCATCAAGATGCAGCACGTGCCCTACAAGGGGAACGCGCCGGCGGTGAACGACCTGATCGCCGGCCACATCCCGGTGATGTGCAACAACCTCGGCGGCACGCTGCCCTACATGAGCAGCGGGCAGATCCGCATCCTGGCGCAGACCGGCCGCACGCGCTCGCCCTCGGCGCCCGACGTGCCCACCTTCGCCGAGCTGGGCCTGCAGGGCTTCGACAGCGGCCTGTGGGTCGGCATCGTCGCGCCCAAGGGCACGCCCGATGCCGTGATGCGTCCGCTGCGCGCGGCATTGGCCAAGGCCTTGCCCGCGGTGAAGGACAAGCTGGCCAAGCTGGGCGCGGCCGCGCTCGATCCGTCGCTGCCCGCCTACGGCCAGCGCATCGCCGCCGACCGCAAGCTGTGGGACCCGGTGCTCAAGCGCGTCGACCTGAAGGGCAACTGATGGGCCAGCCGTCTGACCACGCGCCCCTGCACGGGGTGCGCATCCTCGACATGGCGACCGTGCTCGCCGCGCCGTTCTCGGCCACGCTGTGCGGCGACATGGGCGCCGACGTCGTCAAGCTCGAACTGCCGGGCGGCGGCGATCCGCTGCGCGGGCTCACGCCGGTGCACGAGGGCCATCCGCTGTTCTGGAAGACCGCGAACCGCGGCAAGAAGGGCATCTCGCTGGACGTGCGCAAGCCCGAGGGCCGCGCGCTGTTCCTGCGGCTCATCGCCGGCTTCGACGTGCTGGTGGAAAACTTCCGCACCGGCACGCTCGATGCGTGGGGCCTGGACATCGCCACGCTGCACGCGGCCAACCCGCGCCTCATCGTGCTGCGCCTCACGGGCTTCGGCCAGACCGGCCCGTATGCGCGCCGGCCGGGCTTTGCCCGCATCTTCGAAGCGATGAGCGGCTTCACGCACCTGACCGGCGAGCCCGATGGTCCGCCGCAGCACATGAACTATCCGCTGGGCGACGTGGTGGCGGGCCTCTTCGGCGCCTTTGCCATCAGCACTGCATTGGCAGAGCGCAACGCGCTGCCGCGCGCGCAGCAGCGGGGCGCCGAGATCGACCTGTCGGCCACCGAGGCGATGTCGCGCCTGCTCGATCCGCTGGCGGCCGAGCACCGCATCGGCGGGGTCGTGCGCGAGCGCACGGGCTCGCGCGCCACCTACACCGCGCCATCCAACGTGTTCCGCGCGTTCGACGGCGTGTGGTTCACGCTGGTGGGCACGGGCGGGCCGATCTTCGCGCGCATCTGCCGCGCCATCGGTCGCGACGACCTGCTCACCGACGCACGCTTTGCCGACAACGCCGCGCGCATCCGCCACCTCGAGGCGCTGGACCGCATCCTGGCTGACTGGTGCGCCAGCCTGCCGTTCGCGGAGCTGGCCGCGCGGCTGGACCGCGAAGACGTGCCCTACAGCAAGGTGTATTCGATCGCCGACCTGCGGGCCGACCCGCACATGCAGGCACGCGGCGCCTTCATCGACGTGCCCGACGAGCAGTTCGGCACCGTGCCGGCACCGGCGGCCGTGCCGCGCTTCGTGGGGCGCGACGGCGTTCGCCCGGCCGCCACGGGGCCGCGCACGGGGCAGCACAACGCCGAGGTGTATCGCGCACTGGGCCTGGGCGAGGCACAGCTCGCAGCGCTGCGCGACGCGCAGGTGATCTGAAGCGCGCCTGCGCTTTCGCCTGCCCTGCCGGGTAGGCGTTTTGTCATGCCTGCCCCCGTGCCGTCGCGGGACACCTGACTCCCCCAGAAAAGGGCGCTCCGCTCATGTGCGAAAGCGGTGCGATTCCTACAGTCATCCCCATGCCGAACGCTTCTTCCCACGCCGGGAAGGCCAGCGGCTTCGGCCGGCCACGATCACCGGGGACACCGCATGGAACCGCTCGAAGTTCTGCCGAGAACCGCCCTGAGCCTGCTGCGCGAAGACGCCGGCATGTCGTTCATGGAGGTTGCGCTGATCGGTGCGCTGGTGATGGTCGTGGCCATTTTGCTGGTGCTCGCCCTGCGGCGCAGTGCCTGAACACGGGGAGCCCGCCATGCAGGAATTCAACGCTGTTCTCGAACTGCTCGCGATGCTGGCCACCGACATCCGCATGCTGGCGCTCTTCGCGCTGCTCGGCGTGGCGGCTGTCAGCGACTGGCGCTCTTATCGCATTCCCAACTGGCTGACCTTCGGCGGCGCGTGCTTCGCCCTCATCTACGGAACGATGGCGGCACGCACGCCGGCGTCGGGCGCGGCGAGTGCATTCGGTGGCCTGGCCGTGGGCTTCGCCGCGATGCTGCCGTTCTATGCGCTCGGGATCATGGGCGCCGGCGACGTCAAGCTGATGGCGATGACCGGGGCCTTCCTGGGGCCCCAGCAGACGCTGATGGCCTTGCTCTTCACTTTCATCGCGGGCGGCGTCGCGGCGCTGGCCTTCGCGATCCATCGCCGCCGCCTGGTCCACATGCTTGGCAACGTCAAGGCCACGGCGCAGGGCATGGTCATTTCCAGCATCGCGGGCATGCGGCCCGACGGGCGCCTGCAGGCGGGCCAGTCTGTGGGCAAGTTGCCCTACGGCGTCTGCATTGCGGCGGGCACGGTGGTCCAAGTGCTGGCGCACCAGCTGGGCTTTGTCTAGCTCCTACATGTTTCACCCCTGGCGGAGGTTCGTATGAAGAACATCAAGGCGATCGGGCTGATCTTTCTGGCCCTGCTGTTCGGGCTGGCGGCCGCGGTCTACGCGACCGGCTGGATCTCGCGACAAGGCGGCATCGCGTCCAACAAGGTCGTGGTGGCCGCCGTCGACATCGACCTGGGCAGCCGCGTCAACGCGCAGATGCTGTCCACGGTCGACTGGCCCAGCGGCTCGGTGCCGAACGGCTCTTTCAGCGACATCAAGGCGCTGAACGACCGCGTGGTGAAGGTCGGCGTGCTGCGCGGCGAAGCGCTCATCGAGGGCAAGCTGGCGCCGGTGGGCACGCAGGGCGGGCTGTCGGCAGTGATCGCCAGCGGCAAGCGGGCCATGACGGTGCGCGTCAATGACGTCGTCGGCGTGGCGGGCTTCGCGCTGCCGGGCAACTACGTCGACGTGATGGTCAACGCCCAGCAGGACAAAGGGCGCGGCGAAGACGCGCTGCAGATCAGCAAGACCGTGCTCGAGAAGGTGCTGGTGCTGGCGGTGGCCCAGGAGGCCAACCGCGACGACACCAAGCCGAAGGTCGTGAGCGCGGTGACGCTCGAGCTTTCGCTCGAAGACTCCGAGAAGCTCGACCTGGCACGCAGCGTGGGCACCCTGTCGCTCGTGCTGCGCAACCAGATGGACAAGACCACGGTCGCCACCCTGGGCATCACCAAGGGGCAGCTGTTCGGCGAGAAGAAGGACATCGTGCCGGTCTCCACCGCGGCGGCTCCGGCCCGCCCGCGGGTGCGGCTGGCAGGTCCCGCCACGCCGCGAGCCTCCGAGTGCGTGGAAGTGATCCAGCACACAGGCCGCTCGCTCACCTGTTTCTGATCGTCCATCAGGAGGAACACCAAGTGCGCCCACTCACAACAACCATCGCCCGTCTGCTGGCGACCCTCGCGACAGTGGCGACCCCCGCCATGGCCGCGGAGGTCGTGGCAGCCGCCCCCACCACGGCCGCCGCCATGCCTGCGCCTGCTGCGGCAGCTGCAACGGTTGCGGCAGCACCCGCGGCCCCGGCCAGCCGGCGCTGCACCGCCATCATTCCGGACTCCGACCCGACCTATGCCGTGCTCGGTAAGTCGGTGGTCATTCCGTTGAAGGCGCGCGTGGTGCGCATCGTGGTCAGCGGCCAGCCCCAAAACCAGGCGGCCGCGCCGGCGGCGGCGCAGGGTGCCCCAGCCATGGCGGCGCCCCCCCAGCCCCGCAGCGATGGCGTCGGTGACATCGAGGTCACGCTGCTGAGCCCGACCGACCTGTTCTTCCGCGGCCGCCAGGCCGGCTCGATGAACGTAGTGCTGCAAAGCGCCGACGGCACCTGCTACATCAAGGACGTGATCGTCACCATCGATCCCGGGGCGCTGCAGGCCAAGCTGGCCGAGCTGATGCCCGAAGAGCGCCGCATCCGCGTGCGCAGCGCCGAGCGCTCCATCGTGCTCACCGGCGAGATCAGCGACGCGCTGAAGCTGGACGACGTGATGAGCCTGGCCGCGGCCTATGGTGCCGACGGCAAGAAGGTGGTGAACCTGCTGCGCGTGGGGACACCTCAGCAGGTGATGCTCGAGGTGAAGATCGCCGAGGTCAGCAAGACGCTGCTCGACCGGCTGGGTTCGCGCGTGGGCTACTCGCGCACGAGCGGCGGCGGCCTGCACAACTACTCGCTGATCTCCAATTTCCTGAGCACGGGAGGCGGCCTGGTTGAGGCGCTGCGCATCGGCCGCGGCGTGGTGACCATCGACGGCCAGAAGGACGACGGCCTGGTGCGCATCCTGGCCGAGCCCAACATCATGGCCATCAGCGGCCAGCAGGCCAGCTTCCTGTCGGGCGGAAAGATCTTCATCCCCGTGGCGCAAAGCGGTGGCAGCGGCATCGGGAGCACCATCACGCTGGAAGAAAAAGAGTTCGGCATCGGCGTCAAGTTCATGCCGACGGTGCTCAACGGCGACCGCATCAATCTCAAGATGGTGTCGGAGGTGTCGGACCTGTCGCAGACCGGCTCGCCCTTCACCACGGTCGGGGGCGTGACGTCCGTCGTGCCGTCGCTCACGGTGCGGCGCGCCGACACCACGGTGCAGCTCAACGACGGACAGAGCTTCGTCATTGCCGGGCTCATCAAGAGCAACGCGACGGAGGCGATCAAGCGCTATCCGGGCCTGGGCGAAGTGCCGGTGATGGGCGCGCTGTTCCGCAGCACCGAGTTCCAGAACGAGCAGACCGAGCTGATGTTCGTCATCACGCCGCGCCTGGTGCGCCCGCTGGCCGAGTCGCCGCGTGTGCCGACCGATAACCACGTGCTTCCCAGCCGCGCCGAGATCTACCTCAACGGCGCCCTCGAAAGCAGCACCCCGGCCCCGGCCGCCCCGGCCAGCGAAACCCCGTGAGGAGCCCCGCCATGTTCATCCGATCGACCCCCCTCGTGCTCGCATGCCTCCTGGCTGCAGGCTGCTCGAGCGTCACGCCCCACTACGACGCGCGCTTCGGCGAAGCCGTGCGCGACGCCAGAAAGAAGATGACGCTGAACCCGAACGCCGGCAAGAACGGCGACCCCGTCACGGGCATGGACGGCCGCGCGTCGCGCGAGGCGATGGTGCAGTACCAGGAGTCCTACAAGACGCCACCGCCGGTGACCAACGTCATCAACATCGGCGGCGGCATCGGCAGCCAGAGCGGCGGCTCGGGAAAGTGACAGGCCGCGTGAGGCGGGTTCATTCCACTCGAGTCTTCACATGGAAAGGAGAACGCGACGAATTGCAATGACATTTTTCCACCACCACTCTTTTTCAAACCCGATTTCCAACTGTTCAAACCTTGAAAGGAAAGAACCATGAAAAACTTTCTTAAGGCCATCGGCCAATCGACACGCGGCTTCATGCTCGAGGAAGAAGGCGCACAGGTCGTCGAGTACGCGCTGATCATCGCGGTCGTCTCGATCGCGCTGGTCATCGCGTTGAGGTTGCTCACCACAGGGGCCACCTTCACGAACTTCATCGGTCGCGTCAACACGTGCCTGAACGGGCCGGGCCCCTGCGTCTAAGTGGCGTTCAGGGAGGGGAGCGGGGAGGGCCCCTCCGGCTCGCTTCGCTCCACCTTCTCACCCGTTTCCACGCGACTGTTTCTTCACAAGAGCCGAGGTCATCACCATGTTCAAAAGATTCCTGAAAGACGAAAGCGGTGCTCAGGTCGTGGAGTACGCGCTGATCATCGCCATCGTCTCCATTGCATTGGTGCTCGCGCTGCAGCCGTTGGTGACCGCAGCGGATTTGGGAACCCTCGTCGCCCGGATCGTCGTCTGCCTGAGCGGCTCCGGCTGCGTGTAGGGCAGAAACGTCTTCTCCATCGTCCAACAAGAGGTCCGATCATGAAAGCCCGCCGCACCCCTCGCCGCCAGCGCGGCGCGATGATCGTCACGGCCGCGCTGTTCCTGTTGTTCCTGCTCGGCTTCATGGGCATTGCGCTCGATTTCGGCCATTTGTTCGTCGTCAGGACCGAGCTGCAGACAGCGGTGGACAGCTGCGCGCTGGCCGCGGCGCGCGAGCTCGACAAGACGAGCTCGGCGATCACGCGGGGCAAGAGCGCCGGCCAGACGGCCGGCAACGCGAACCGGGTGAACATGCAGTCGGCCACCTGGGGCGGGCAGGGCCAGATTCTGGCCACCGAAGTCACGTTCCGCGACGCTTCCTATGTGCCCACGAGCGTTCCCACCGCGGCCGTCTACGCACAGTGCGCGCACAGCCAGCCCAACATCAGAATGTGGCTGATGCAGGCCATCGGCGCCTTCTCGGGCGACACCGCCGGCAACCCCGCGACACGCAGCGTGGCGGCGAGCGCCGTCGCCACCCGCGCGAGCGCACAGACCGCATGCCCCATTCCGGTCGCGGCGAAGCCGAAGCCGGGCGGCACGGCGCCGAACTACGGCTTTGCCGTCGGCGAATGGGTGACGCTCATCATGGCGCAGAACGCGGCCACGGGCGGCCAGATCGGCTGGGCCAACCTCGACGGCAGCAACAGCGCCTCGGAAACCGAAGCCGAGCTCAACGGCCGTTGTGGCGCCAGGGTGGGCGACACGATCGGCACCCCTGGCGTGCAGACCTCGGTGGCCGACACCTGGAACCAGCGCTTCGGCATCTACAAGAACAGCGGCGATCCGAGCGTGGATCGGCCCGACTACACCGGCTATGCCTACACCTCGCTCAACTGGCCCGCGCAGTTCAATGCCTATACCGGCGCGCCAGGCGGTGGCGCAGACCCCACCGCCCAGAACTTCGTGACCAAGCGAGCCGCTTTCGCGTCCTGCGCGGACACCGGCACCAAGGTGAAGGGTGCGAACAGCTGCGAGTCGATCACCGGGTTGTCGCTCAACAGCTTCCAGAAGCTGGCCACGCCCGGCAACGTGGCCGGAGGCCACATGCAGTACGGCATGGACCGCCGCTTCGTCACGGTGCCGGTCATCGACGGCGGCAACCACGTGATCGACTACCTCTGCATGCTGATGCTGCAGCCGCTGAGCATTCCGATGACCGACACGCAACTGGAATTCCTCGGCAACGCGGGAGCCGCCGCAAGCCCCTGCACCACCAGCGGGCTGGCCGGTGGATCGGCAGGCCCGCTGGTTCCGGTCCTGGTGAGGTGACCATCATGAGAAATTCCCATCGCACCCAGCATGGCGCCGCGCTGATCGAGCTGGCGCTCATCACGCCGCTGCTGCTGCTGCTGACCTTTATCACCACAGAGTTCGGCCGTGCGGTGTACGAGTACAACACGGTCGTCAAGTCGACCCGCGATGCGGTGCGCTACCTGTCGGTGCAGACGCCCGGCACGCACATCGCCGAGGCGCGCAACCTGATCGTGTACGGCAACATCGCCGGCACCGGAACACCGCTGGCACGCGGGCTGAGCCTTTCGAACGTGCCCGCCGGAAGCTGCTGCACCTGGCAGGCAGCAGGAGCCAACCCGATCATCACCACGGTCACGGTGCGCGTCAGCAGCTACGCCTTTCATTCGCTGTTCCCTTCGGTGATGGGCGTCGTTCTCACCGGAGCGAACGGCAACATCGTCTTCAGCGACATCACCGCCACCATGAGGGCTCCGTCATGAGACACCACGTCAAGGGCGCGACCACCGTCGAATTCGCCTTGGGTCTGCTCATCTTCCTGATGCTCGTGCTCGGTATCGTCGACTTCTCGCGCATGCTGTTCATGTGGAGCGCAGCCCAGGAGGCAACGCGCGCGGGAGCCCGGTATGCGGTGGTGTGCGACGACACCGCCTACCAGGCCCAGGTGCTCGCTCGGATGCAGGCGCTGCTGCCACAGATCAACACGGTGTCGGTGACGTGGGAGCCTTCGGGCTGCACGGCGGCCACGTGCCAGGGTGTCACGGTCGGCATCACCGGCCTGAACTACCAGTGGATTTCTCCCATCGTGGGCGCCGCGGCGCCGCTGATCCCCATGCCTGGGTTCTCCACGTATCTGCCGCGCGAGGTCATGCGCAGGGATCCGAACAGCGCGGCCATCTGTTCCTAACAGCACACCGGACACGACCATGAAGATCGCCATCGTTTCCCCCAATCCGAACCACCTGCAGGACATGCGCAAGGTGCTGGAGCCGCGCGGCCATGCCGTGTCGCTCTTCGAAGGCGGCAAGAGCCGGATGCAGGCGGTCGTCGACAAGGTCGCACCCGACCTGCTGCTGGTCGACGGCATGTGCTGCGACCCGCAGGAGCTCTCGCTGGTGGAGGCCCTGACGCTTCGGCATCCGGCGGTGGCGGTGGTGCTGCTGTGCGCGATGCAGACGCCCGAGTTCCTGATTCACGCGATGCGCGCGGGCGTGCGCGAGGTGCTGCCATCGCCCGCCGACACCACCGCGCTCGAGGCCACCGTCGATCGCATCGCGCTCAAGATGGCCGGTTCGCAGGCGCGCAGCCCCGGGCGGGTGGTTGCGTTCATGCCCTGCAAGGGCGGCAGCGGCGCGACCTTTCTCGCGACCAACATCGCGCACCAGCTGTCGCGCGAGCGCTCGGTGCTGCTGATCGACCTGAACCTGCAATTCGGCGATGCGCTGTCGTATGTGAGCGACCTGCGCCCGACCGCGACGATGGCTGACGTGGCGCGAGACATCGGGCGCCTCGACGCCTCGCTGCTGGCGGCGAGCGTGGTGCGCGTGTCGCCGAGCTACAGCATCCTGCCCGCGCCCGAGGACCTGGCGCGCGCGATGGACGTCAAGGCCGAACACATCGACGCCATCCTGCAGGTGGCGCTCGCGCAGTACGACTTCGTGATCTTCGACCTCGGCACGCGCATCGACACGCTCACGCTGCGCGTGCTCGACCGCGCGGAGCGCATCTTTCCCGTGATGCAGACCAGCCTGCCCCACATCCGCAACGTGACGCGCCTGATGCAGGTGTTCAAGTCGCTCGGCTACGCCACCGGCAAGGTCGAGCTGCTGGTGAACCGCAGCACCGGCGGCGGCGAGATCGGGCTGTCGGACATGCGCCGGTCGTTGCCCGGCGCGACGTTCACAACGGTGCCGGACGGCGGCAAGGACGTCGACGCCTCCATCAACCGCGGCGTGCCGCTGGCGGAGATGTCGCGCGGCAGCGCACTCGCCAAGCGCCTGGACGAGATCGCCCACACGCTCAGCCCGCGGCCGGAGGCGACGCCCGGCTTCATGGGGCGGCTGTTCCGCCGTGCCTGAGACAGGGCGGATTCCCATCAATACCCAGGCGGAGGTGCCAACATGTCATTCAGGGACCAACTCAATGCGATCGACAGCGATGCGGGCGCGCGGCCGGCGGGGCCAGCAGGGCCGGTCCTCGAGCTGACCACGTCGCCTTTCGCCTCGGACACCTACAAGCTGCTGAAGGAGCGCATGCACCTGAAGCTGCTGGACCGCTTCGACCTGGCGGCGCTCGAAACCCTCCAGCCCGACGCCCTGCGCCAGGAAATCTCGACCATGGTCGGGCGGCTGCTGCAGGAAGAGCCCGAGGCGCTCAACGACATCGAGCGGCGCACGCTGATCCGCGACATCCAGCACGAGATGCTGGGCTTCGGACCGATCGAGCTGCTGATGGCCGACCCGACCGTCTCGGACATCCTGGTCAACTCGCCGGACCAGATCTACGTGGAGCGCCGGGGCCGGCTGGAGCTGACCAACGTGAGCTTCACCGACGAGAAGCACCTGCTGCGCATCATCGACAAGATCGTCTCGCTGGTGGGGCGGCGCATCGACGAGTCCAGCCCGATGGTCGATGCGCGGCTTCCCGACGGCTCGCGGGTCAACGCCGTCATCGCGCCGGTAGCGCTCGACGGGCCGATGATGTCGATCCGTCGCTTCGCAAAGATCCCGCTGCGCATGGCCAACCTAGTGGGCGATCTCAAGTCGCTCACGCCGCCGATGGCGCAGATGCTCGAGGGCCTGGCCCAGGCCAAGGTCAACATGCTGATTTCGGGCGGCACCGGGGCAGGGAAGACCACGCTGCTGAACATTCTCTCGGGCTTCATTCCGGAGACCGAACGCATCATCACCATCGAAGATGCGGCCGAACTCCAGCTGCAGCAGCCGCACGTCGCGCGCATGGAGACGCGGCCGATGAACATCGAAGGCAAGGGAGAGATCACGCAGCGCGCGCTGGTGCGCAACGCGCTGCGCATGCGGCCCGACCGCATCGTGATCGGCGAGGTGCGCGGCGCCGAGGCGGTCGACATGCTGCAGGCCATGAACACGGGCCACGAAGGCTCGCTGACCACCATCCACGCCAATTCGCCGCGCGATGCGCTGGCGCGGTTGGAAAACATGATCGGCATGGCGAACCTGAACCTGCCGCACCGCACCGTGCGCCAGCAGATCGCCTCGGCGATCACGGTGGTGGTCCAGGTGTTGCGGCTGGTCGACGGGCGGCGCAAGGTCACCAGCATCCAGGAGATTACCGGCATGGAGGGCGAGATCGTCACCATGCAGGAGATCTTCACCTTCCACCAGACGGGCATGGGTCCCGACGGCCAGGTGCGCGGCCATTTCCAGGCGACCGGTGTCCGGCCGAAGTTCATGGAGCGGCTGCACGCGTACGGCGTGGAGCTGCCCGACAGCATCTTCGATCCTGAAAAGCACTACGAATAGGAGCTCGCCATGTTCGACAACCTGGGTGGTGACACGCTGATCACGGTCACGGTGCTGGTCTTCGTGACCGCGCTGCTCATGATCGAGGGGCTCTACCTGCTGTGGCGGTCCTACAAGGGGCCCGACGCGCGCAAGATCGAGAAGCGGCTGCAGGCGATGTCCGCCGCGGTCGACCGCACGCCGCAGGCCCATCTCGCCAAGGAACGCATGCTCAGCGACGTGCCCTGGATGCAGCGCCAGTTGCTGGCGCTGCCGCGGGCGCACCGGCTGGACCGCTTCATCCTGCAGGCAGGGCTGGACTGGACGGTGTCCAGCTTTTTGCTGGCCTGCGGTGCGCTCGGCGTGTTCGCGTTCTTCGCCGTGTGGCTCGCACACCAGCCCGTGTGGCTGGCGCTGCTGGCCGGGGCCGTGGCGGCGGTGCTTCCCGTGCTGTACCTGCAGCATCAGCGCAGCCGCCGGCTGGAGCGCCTCGAGAAGCAGCTGCCGGACGCGCTGGATCTCGTGACGCGCGCGCTGCGCGCGGGCCATTCCTTTGCCAGCGGCGTGCAGATGATCGGCGAGGAAATGCCCGAGCCGATCGCCAGCGAGTTCCGCCTGGTGGCCGACGAGGTGAATTTCGGCGTCTCGCTGCAGCAGGCGCTGACCAACCTCAGCGAGCGCGTGCCGCTCACCGACCTGCGCTACTTCGTGGTGTCGGTGCTGATCCAGCGCGATTCGGGCGGCAACCTGACGGAGGTGCTGGGCAACCTGAGCCGGCTCATCCGCGCGCGCTTCAAGCTGCTCGCGCGGGTGCGGGTGCTGTCGTCCGAAGGGCGGCTGTCGGCCTGGATCCTGGGCCTCATGCCGTTCGCCCTGGCGGGGCTCATGAACATCTTCAATCCCGAATTCATGGCGCCGCTGTGGACCGACCCGATCGGCCAGACGGTGCTGCGCTACATGCTGGTGCTGATGCTGGTGGGCATCGTGCTCCTGCGCAAGATCGTGAAGATCCACGTCTGAAGGAGAAGCGCCATGGCCATGCTGTTTCCCATCCTGGTTTTTCTGTCCGTGTCGCTGGCGGTCATCGGCCTGGCGGCGTGGCTGTCCCCGACGCGCACCGCGCAGCGGCTGCAGGCGGTGGCGCCGTCGTCCGGCAAGTCGGCCTGGACCGAGACGGCCGTCAAGCTCGTAGGCCCGTTCGCGCAGTTGTCGTCCCCGACCGGCGACGCCGACCTGTCGCCGCTGCGCGTGCGCTTCCTGAACGCCGGCATCCGCCATCCGGATGCGTACCTCATGTACTTCGGCCTGAAGACGCTGCTGCCGCTGGGCTTTGCGGCCGTCGCGTTCCTCATGTTGCAAGCGACGGGGTCGGAGGGCGGCATGACGATGCTGCTGTGGCTTGCGCTGGCCGCGCTGGCCGGCTGCTACCTGCCCAACCTGGTGCTGCGCCTGCGCATCCGCGCTCGGCGCCGCGAGATCTTCGAGAACTTTCCCGACGCCGCCGACCTCATGCTGGTGTGTGTGGAGGCGGGGCTCGGGCTGGACGCCGGGCTGGCCAAGGTCACCGAGGAAATCAAGATCAAGAGCCAGGCGCTCGCGCAGGAACTGCACTGGACCAACCTGGAAATGCGCGCCGGCGGCACGCGCGAGAAGTCGCTGCGCAACCTGGCGCTGCGCACCGGCGTGGAAGAAATAGGCACCTTCGCCACCATGCTGACCCAGGCGGACCGCTTCGGCACCAGCATCGGAGAGTCGCTGCGCGTGTTTTCGGACGACCTGCGCCACAAGCGCCAGGTGCGCGCCGAGGAGCTGGCGGCGAAGGTGCCGACCAAGATGCTGCTGCCGCTGGTGCTGTGCATCTTCCCGTGCATCTCGCTCGTGATCCTCACGCCGGCGGTGATCCGCGTGGTCCGGATGATCGGGCCGATGCTGAGCGGCGGGCAGCTTTGAGAGGGCGCGCACGCGGCGCACCGCGTGCGCCGCTGCAGCGGATCAGGCCGCCAGCGTGTCGAGCTGGTGCTTGATCGCGTAGATGTACAGCTCGAGCCGGTTCGTGACGCCCAGCTTCTGGTAGATCGCGCACAGGTGATTGCGCAGCGTGTGCTCGGTGACGAAGGCGCGCTCGGCGAGCGCCTTGTTGGAGGCGCCGCAGCCCGTCGCGACGATCCGGATGATCTCGCGCTCCTTGTGCGTCAGCGTGGCCTGGCGCGCCGTGTCGGGGTCGGCCTTCGGCGGCTTCCTGGCCGACGTGAGTTCGGAGAAGACGCGGCCCATGGTCTGCGCGTCGACGCACAGCTCGCCGCGGAACACGCGCTCGATGGCGTCGAGCAGCTGCTGCGCCGAGGCGTCCTTGCCCACCACGCCGCGCGCGCCGCGCAGTATGGCCAGGTCGAGCGTGCGCTGCTCTTTCTCGGCCGTCAGCACCATCACGCGCGACACCTCGTTGGTCAGCAGCCGGGGCAGGATGTCCAGCGCGCTGTGGCCGTCCAGGTCGAGGTCGAGCACGATGACATCGGGCGCGAGGCTTTGCGCCGTGGCCACCGCTTCGTCGCAACAGCTGGCCGTGCCGACCACCTTCATGCGCGGCTGTTCGCCGTCGATCAGCTTCGACAGGCCCCACAGCATGGTCTTGTGGTCGTCCACGAGCAGCACGGCAATGGGATGGTCGGGATGGTCGAGGGTTTGCATGACGGACTCCTTCCTGTGTCTGCGGCGGGCGGTCAGATCGGGATTTCGATCCGTACCGCCGTGCCGCCATTCGCGCATCGGTCGACATGCGCCTGGCCGCCCAGGGCCGCGGCGCGCTCGGTGAGAGAGCGGGGGTGGAAGGCGGTGAAGCTTTCCTGGCAGGCGTCGTTCTCGATGCACAACGCCAGCTGGCCGTTCTTGCAGTCGATGCGCACGCTGCCGTGGCGCGCATGGGTGTGCTTGCAGATGTTGTTCAGCCCTTCGCTCACCATCTGCAGCAGCTCCGCGGTCACGCGGTCGTCCAGGTGCAGCGGGCCGTCGACGGCCATCACGATGTCGATGTCGATGCCGTACAGGCCCTTGATCCGCGCGGCCTGGCGTTCCAGGTGGGGCCGCACGAGCCCACCGGGGTCGTCGTTCGCACCGTGCCTGACTTCGCCCGCGTAGCGGCGCAGGTCGGCGATCACGCCGTCGGCCACGTCCGCGAGCTTGTCCAGGTCTTCGCGCAGCGGGTTGTCGGCGGCGGCCCGCTTGCGCAGCGCGCACAGGCCCATGCGCAAGCCGATGTAGGGCTGGATGGCCGTGTCGTGCAGGTCGAGCGCGATCTTCAGGCGCTCCGTCGATGCGGCTTCGGAGGCCATGCGGTCGAGCACCTCGATGGTCTCGATGACCGGGAAGATCTGTTCCATGAGGTGGGCGAGGAACAGCGCGTCGGACTTGCCCAGCCGCCCGTCGCGCGACGAGATGAACACCCGGCCTTCGCCCAGGCGCATCGGCAGCGGCGCGCTGATGAAGGCCCGCGCCTCCAGCAGGGCGGCGATGGTGGTGCAGTGCTGCGCACCGGCTTCGTCGGCGCTGCGCCAGGCGGTGGTGCCCGCTTCGAAGACACGGTGCTGCGCGCGCAGGTGGTTCAGCGGCCAGGGCAGGCGGTTGCTGAGCACGACGCTGTCGGGCGTCAGGGCCATGAGCGGCGATTCCGCGAGGCGGCCGATGGTCTCGATGCTCACCTGCTCGCAGGTGTCGTCCTCGCGCAGCGTGCGCAGCAGCCAGGTGCCGGTGGCGCGGTCGCGCGTCAGCAGGATGCAGTGGCTGGCCCTGAAGAAGGCCAGCGTGCGCTCCATCGTGCGGGCGATGGTGCGTCCGGCGCCGAAGCGCGGGTTCGACAGCTGGCTCACCTCGCCCAGCAGCGCAAGGCGCCGTTGCAGCGCCAGCTTGGAGCCGCCCCAGTACACGATCATGTGCCCGAGCGCCAGCAGGAAGGCGGTGCGCATCAGCAGCTGCGGCGTGTCGTCCGTGCCCGTGGCCAGTCCGCAGGCGGCGAACGAGGCGACCGAGGCGATCGTCACGCGGGCGCCTTCCTCGAAGCCCCAGCGGAACGACGAGGTGAGGATGGCGAAGAAGTAGAAAAGGAAGAACAGGCTGTGGGTGCCGTCGGTCACTGCCATGATCAGCGTGAACCACAGCACGTCGGACCAGTGGATGGTTCGGCCCTGGAAGTAGGGCCGCCCCACCGCCGTGCAGACGTGGATCAGCAGGCTGTGAAGGATGTAACCAAAGAAGGCCAGCCAGACCGCCGGGGGGACCTGCTGCCGGCTATCGGCGGCGTCGACCGTGATCGCCAGCAGGGCCGAGATCGACAGCACGAGCCGCATGCGTCCCACCATGAGCGCATCCGCCGCCAGGCTGGCGTCGAGGCTGGGGGCGGAGCCGTGCGCTCGCATGGGGATGCATCCGGTGCATGGACCATGTCAGGCACCGCGGGAGATCGCGGTACGGACGGGAGCGCTCGGCAGTGACAGTTTGGAATACATTTTTCTTGCCAGAGACCACAACGTGTGACGAGTTCACATTACTACTTTGGTGTTCAGATGCAATTGAAATCTCGTTCCATTAACGTTTGGTAACTATATTTGCATTGGATTGCATGCGGATAAATGAGGCCGCTGCACAGGGCGGCGAGAGGGCGTGGTGCCGGTTGGGGAGGCCTCGGAGAGGGCGAGGTACCTCAACGGGGCGTCCGCCTGCCTTTGCGAAGGCGCAGGCCGCGGGGTAACCCCGTTGCGCGGCCTCAGGGCAGGAAAAGCAGCATCCCGTACACCGCAAACAGCATCAGGTGCATGAGCCCCTGGATCGGCGAGGTGCGCTGCCCGTTGAAGCTCAGCAGGCTCAGCACCGCCGTCACCGCGAACAGCAGGGTTTCCGCGCCCGAGATGCCCATGAGCACCTGCTTGCCCGTGACCAGTCCGATGACCAGCACGGCAGGCACCGTGAGCCCCACGGTGGAGACGAAGGCGCCCAGGCACAGGTTGATGGCGCGCTGCATCTCGTTGTTCATCGCGGCGCGCACGGCGGTGATCGACTCGGGCGTGAACACGATGATGGCGATGAGCACGCCGCCCACGGCCGCGGGCACGCCGGCCGCGGCAATGCCGTAGTCGGTGACCACGGCGAGGTAGTGCGCGAGCAGCACGATGGGCAGGATCATCGCGAGCAACAGCAGCGAGCGAACGACCACGGCGCGCTTGTCCAGGGCGCCGTGACTGGCCTGTACCGCAGGCGAGGGCGCGATCGTCCGCACCGACATCTGCCCCGGCGCCGGCTGGATGAAGAAGCGCTGGTGGCTGCGCATCTGCATCCAGAGAAAGGCGCCGTACAGCACGGCTGTGAGCACCGACATGCCGATCGCCTGCACCGGCGTGAACTCGCCCGCGCCCGAGGTGTGGTTGGGCAGCACCAGCGCCGTGCCGGTCAGCAGCACGATCATCGACAGGTAGGCACCGGCGCCCTGCGCGTTGTATTCCTGGTCGCCGTGGCGTGCCGCGCCCGCGATCAGGCAGATGCCGATGACGAGGTTCAGGATGATCATCATCACGGCGAAGATCGAGTCGCGCCCGATGGTCGGAAACTCGCCGGGGCCGAGCAGCACCGAGGCGATGAGGATCACCTCGATCGACACGATCGAGAGCGTCAGGATCAGCGTGCCGTACGGCTCGCCCAGCTGGTGCGCCAGGTGGTCTGCCTCGCGCACCACGCCGAACGAGGCGGCCAGGATGGTGACGAACAGCGCCAGGAAGACGCAGCCGGCCACCACGGGGCTGATCGGCGCGGCCAGCCAGCGGTCGCCGAAGGCCACGAAGAGCCCGACCACGAGCCAGGCGGCGGCGATCAGGGCCCAGGTGGCGGGCGGCACGAGGCGGGCGGGGGAGGGTGTTGTTGTCATGGGCGTTGTCACTCCGACATCAAGAGGGAAGCCAGGGCCAAGAGGCCGCTGCCGGCCAGGCTCAGCCCGCTGGCGGCCCACAGGGCCTTCACGTCGCGCGGTTCGCAGCCTTCGCGGCGCGCATGCCAGGCAGCGTAGGCCAGCGCCACCGCCATGGTCAGCGCGGGCCAGTGCAGATCAAGACCGTTCATCGCGCGGCCCCCGATGCGGTGGGCGCGCGCGGGCATTCGGCGCGGTAGGACAGCCGGGTCGCGCCCGTGCGCACGTGCAGGCGCACGGCGCCGATCGTCAACCGGAAGGCCTCCGGTCCGGGAGCGTGAGGAAGACGGAAACGGGAGAAGAAGCGTTGCGCAGCGAAGCGCCAGGAAGGGAGCAGTGCGGCCATGTCGAAACTTCGCGAGAAGTCAGGAAAGGGCCGTCCCTTGCAAGGTGGAGGTGCAAGACCGAGGTCGTCCTCGGCCCGGTTCGCGCAGGGCGCGCGAACGAAAAAATGATAGCAGGGAAATCGGAACCGACGCCCTCAGCCCCCGCGTGCGCGCACCTGGGCCGCATGCAGGAGGCGGGCGCTGTCTACCTTCTGCTTGGACAGGAGCCGCATCTTGCTGCAACTCGAGCAGCGGTACAGGCGCAGCCAGGGCAGCAGGCGCATCCACCCTCTGCGCGGCTGGCGGTCCATGTCCTGAAGATGGCAGGGGCAGGCGGAAACCGAATGAGTCGACGACATTTGTCAGAGTGACCATGCTGTCCAGATCCCACCCTGACCAAGCTCTGCGGCTCTTCGGCTACTGGGAATTGAAAGTATTCATTCTTACGACAAATGTAAACAAGCACACTCACCTGATTTAGGTATTCGCGCCCCGTTTTTCTCGGTTTCGGTCACACCCCGTTTCACTTCTCCCGCGCTTCCTGTGCACCAGTTCACAGAGGGAAAGCCGCCAGTTGACCGGTGTAAACTGCCCGGTTTTCTCCCTCTCTCGCGGTATGGTGCAAGTGTCACGGCGCACAGGCTTCACCGGCTCGGCGCTCACTCGCTTGCTCGCTCAATTGAGCGACATCGACGTTCCCGAATCCAGGCAAGCCCTCGCGGATCGTTTGAGTCAGTGGTTCAGTTGGACCGACGCCATCTCCTTGTCTGCAGCTTTGGATTCCGATCTGGGCGTCGCCGTGTCCGGCGCCCGGGCGTCCGAGGGCGCCGAGGAGGCGCAGGAGTGCGCGCGCCTGAAGGCCGCGCTGGCCAAGGGCAATGCAGACGGCGGCGTGGCCTCGGTGCTGCCGGGCGCGAACGACGACTTTCCGCCGTACCGCCGCCGCTACTTCGCGCGGCAACAGGCCATGGAAACAGCCATCGAACCGCTGCGCGCGCGCCTGCGGGCCCGGCTCGCCACCCGCTCGCCCGAGTTGGCCCGGCTGGCCGCGGTGGACGCCATCCTGGAACAGGTGGTGGGCGCGCGCGAACGCAGCCTGCTGGCGAGCGTGCCCACGCTGCTGGAGAAACATTTCAAGCGTTTGCGTGAGGCCCATCAGGCCGCGCAGGACGCCAATCCCGACAACCCCCAGCCGCCAGCGACCGCCGCCGCCGGCTGGCTGGACGTGTTCGGCCGTGACATGCAAAGCGTGCTGCGGGCCGAGCTGGACATTCGCATGCAACCGGTCGAAGGCCTGCTCGAGGCCCTTCGCGACCGCTAGCGTGCCGCCCTACAAGAGACAACAAGCTTCCATGAACAGATTTTTCCATTACGCCGTCTTCCTCGTGGGCCTGGCCGTCGTGTGCTGGGTCGGTGCCAGCTATGTCGGCCACAACCCGCTGGCCCTGGTGATCACGGCGCTGATCGGCGCGTTCTACCTGATGGGTGCGCTGGAGCTGCACCGCTTCCACCAGGCCACCGGCACGCTGTCGCATGCGGTGAACGACCTGTCGGCGCCGCCGACGAGCCTCGGCGACTGGCTCGCCGGCCTGCATCCCTCGCTGCGAAACGCGGTGCGCCTGCGCATCGAGGGCGAGCGCGTCGGCCTGCCGGGCCCGGCGCTCACGCCGTACCTCGCGGGCCTGCTGGTGCTGCTGGGCATGCTGGGCACCTTCCTGGGCATGGTGGTCACGCTCAACGGCACGGGGCTGGCGCTCGAAAGCGCGACCGACGTGCAGGCCATCCGCAACTCGCTGTCGGCGCCCGTGCGCGGCCTGGGCCTGGCCTTCGGCACCTCGGTGGCGGGCGTGGCCGCATCGGCCATGCTGGGCCTGGCCTCGGCACTGTGCCGGCGCGAACGCCTGCTGGCCGGGCAGTCGCTCGACACGCTCATCGCCACGTCGCTGCGCGGCCATTCGCTGGCGCACCGCCGCGAAGAGTCGTTCAAGCTGATGCAGCAACAGGCCCACGCGATGCCCGCGCTGGTCGACCAGCTGCAGGCCATGGTGGCCGCGATGGACCGCCAGAGCCAGTCGATCAACGAACGCCTCGTCGCCAGCCAGGACACCTTCCACCAGAAGACCGAAGCCGCCTACACGGGGCTCGCCGCCTCGGTCGACCGCTCGCTCAAGGACAGCCTGGCCGACAGCGCGCGCATCGCCGGCGAAACCATCCAGCCGGTGGCGAAGGTGATGCCCGAACTGGTCGGCCAGCTGCAGACCATGATGGCCGCGATGGAGCGCCAGAGCCAGTCGATCAACGAACGCCTCGTCGCCAGCCAGGACACCTTCCACCAGAAGACCGAAGCCGCCTACACCGGG